>JAYTAK010001301.1:0-2490 GCA_043737515.1 Candidatus Kuenenia sp.
ACAGTGGTTGAAGAGCACAAAGCTGCGACCGGAAGATACGACCTACAGCACTCCGGTCTTCACGTACTTCAAAGGCCAGGCCGCGATGGTCGTGGGTGCTGGCGACGGTGCGATCTATGCCATTCAGCCCCGTACGGGAAAGACGATCTGGAAGTATCAGGCATCGACGCGCGGCCTGAATACCACTTCGATTGTTGATGAAAACGGAATCGTGTATAGCAGTCACGCTGAAAAGAACGCGACCGACACCAAGACGCTGGGTGCAATTTTCGCGTTTGACGGAAACACCGAAGGTGACATTTCGGAAGACAAGCTGCTGTGGAAAGTGCCTGGAAAAGCCGTCGGTCGAAATGCTCCGATCAAGCTGGGTGGCCGGGTTTATTTTGTCGAAGATGGTGCCTCTCTGGTCATTGTCGATGCGAAAACCGGTGACCTGATTGGTCCAAAAAAGCCCAATGGAACCATCGAGCAGATGAAACTCGGGCGAACCATGTTTGGCAGTCCCGTCGTCGGCGACGGCAAGATCTATATCGCCGAGAACTCCGGTCGGTTCCACGTTCTGAAACCCAGCGACAAGGGCGTTGAAAAGGTCAGCGAAGCCCGCCTTGCGTCGGACGAACTCGTGTTTGGTTCCCCAGTGATTTCAAACGGCAGGATCTATCTGCCAACCATTGATGCTCTGTACTGCATCGGCAAGCCCGATGCTGCCATCGTTAAGCCATCACCGCAGAAGCCGAGCGGAGAGACCTCAGCCGACAAAGACAAAGTCGTGGCACAAATCATGCTGACACCCGTTGAATTAATGCTGATGCCCGGTCAGAAAGCCAGCCTGCAGGTGCGAGGTTACAACAAGAACGGACAGTTCGTGCAGTCAATGAAGGATGCCGAAGTCACTGTCGCAGGCGGCGGTACGATCGGAAAAGACCACGTCTATACGGCTCCTGCAGCGGGGTTAGCCGCAGCTATTCTGACCGCAAAGTCGGGCGAGATGACGGCCACCGCACGCATACGTGTCATCCCGATGTTGCCGTGGAAGTTTGATTTCTCCGACGACAAGGTTCCGCCAGTCTGGATCGGTGCCGATTATCGCCACAAGCCAGCTCCGCTGGATGGTGAAAAAGGCCTCGTCAAAATCAGCACGATTCCCAAAGGAACGCGAAGCCAGGCATGGCTGGGCTGGACCAGTCTGCATGACTACACGATTCAGGCGGACTACAAGGCAAGCCAGAAGAACGAACGTCTGCCGGATCTGGGACTGATCAATCAGCGATATACGCTTGATCTGCAGGGATCGCAGCATCTGCAGATTCGATCATGGACCGCGAGACTGGAATTACGTTTCGCAAAGACGATCGACTTCAAGTGGTCCGCTGACACTTGGTACACCATGAAATTCCAGAGCGAGACCAAGGACGGCAAGGCCATCCTGCGAGGCAAGGTTTGGCCGCGCGGCGAGGCGGAGCCGAAAGACTGGCAAATTGAAGCAGCAGATGCAACTCCGAATCTGAACGGAAGCCCCGGACTGTTCGGCAACTCCACCGACGCAGAATTCTTCATCGACAATGTACAGGTGACGGCAAACAAGTAGCAGGTGCATGGCAGCAATGCGTTAATTGGCCGGGCGTCGATCATCAGGCTGCCAGCGAGATTCATCAATCAAGAATGGAAGGGTCTGATGCCCATCCTGCGGAATTAAGAAAAACACCAACTGCCTCAATAAGGAATTCCTGTTCATGTTGAAACTGAAGGATCAATTCGTCGCAGGGCTGTGCCTTGCTGCAACAACACTATTACTTGGAAGCACGCTCGCCGGGGACGATCCGACCGCTTTCGTGGTCGGCGAAATCGCGAAAATGAAAGTCGGTCCTCACGACTGGCCGCAGTGGGGCGGCAGTACACACCGCAATAATACGCCCGTCGGCAAGAATATCCCGATCAACTGGAACGTCGATACCGGTGAAAACATCCTCTGGTCGATGCCTCTGGGTTCTGAGACCTACGGCAACGCTGTTGTTGCCAACGGCAAGGTGTACGTCGGCACAAACAATGGCAACGGCTATATCAAACGATATCCAAGTTCAGTCGATCTGGGATGCTTCATCTGCTTCGCCGAAAAAGATGGAAAATTCCTCTGGCAGCATTCGAGTGAAAAGCTACCGACGGGTAAAGTCAACGACTGGCCGGATCAGGGAATCTGCGCCTCACCGTATGTCGATGGTGATCGGGCGTGGTATGTGAGCAGCCGCGGGGTTGTCGTGTGTCTGGATACAGAAGGTTTCCACGATGGCGAAAACGACAGTCCCTTCGTGGAAGAGAAAGTGACAGACAAGGACGAAGCCGACGTTGTCTGGGAACTCGATATGATGAAAGAACTGAAAGTGTCTCAGCACAACATGTGCAGTTGCTCAATCACCGGCGTTGGCGACCTTCTGTTCGTGAATACCGCGAACGGCGTCGATGAAGGACACATCACGATTCCTGAAGAAGGCG
>JAYTAK010001302.1:0-5729 GCA_043737515.1 Candidatus Kuenenia sp.
GAAACACATCCGCGTAGAGGTCTCGAATCTGAGCGAACTGATTGGCGTCCGGACTGCCTGGAACGTTTGACGCGAAGTCAGGCTGAAAGTAAAGAGAAAGATGTTCAGACACGTCCCCCGACAAGATAAGTCGGGCGCGGCGGATCAGAAAACTCTGGTTGTCCCCGATCGAGCTGTCCCCAACATGATGGGCCTTCGCAGGTCCGTCGTTATCGAAAACTTCATTCACTCGAAACTGGGCGTATCCCCGAATCGTGTATTTCTCGAACCACTTCTTCTCCTTCTTCGCGTCTTCCTCTTTTTTCTTCGCGTCTTCTTCCTTCTTTTTCTTTGCGGCTTCGGCGTCCTTTTTGATTCCTTCTTCGATCTTGCTCAGACGATCGTCTGTCTTCTCCGTTGCTTTCAACAGATCCTCAAGCGAATCCGGAACATCTTCTGAACCATCGGGCGATTCAGAATCCTCGGGTCCGTCGGCGTCAGGTTCATCGACGAAGTTCAATCCTCGCTGTGCTTGCAACTCCGATTCCAGACGCGCGTTCTGGGTTTCCAGCGCTTCCATCCGCTGCTGAAGTTCCTGCAGGGTATCTGCGAAGCGATCACCGGATGACGATTCCGCAGTCTGTCCATAGCTCGGAATTGATACTGAGACTGTCAGCAAAACTGCAAGTGCGGAAACAGATCGATGGATCATGATGAGCCCCTCGGCCGCTGAGAGAACAGTTCAATGTCCTGAATCGCTGGATCGGGACAGAACACGGACTTTGACGGTTATACCGATTCGAACGATTGTAAAACGACGCTCGCTCATGGCGTTCAAACGATGCGAAGTTGACGTGACGTTCCTATCGGTCTTTCATTTTGGAGCGGCTGTCCATATTGTGGCGGTCTTAACAATTCCGGATGCTTACTTGTGATTTTTGCACTTGATTGCGGTCGATTCCGCCGGACTGAGCGACTTCGGCATGTCAGATTTGCGAGAATCGTTTTAACCGTCAAAATCGATACTCAATCACTTCAACGGCAGACCTTCAATTGGTTTGCCATTCGTAGTCAGAATCTGAATCTCATGCGCGCGGTGCGGGCCGGTGTACGTCCAGACGATTTTCTTCTCGGGCGTCACTTCGAAAACTTTGATTGCTTCCTTGGATGCGTAACTGCAGATCACCGTGTTACCGTTCGGAAGCCGCTGGGCTCCGCACGGATCGGCAAATGGTTTCAGGTCCGGAAAATCGTCGTTGCTGATTTTCCAGACGACCTTGCCGTCGGCGTCCATTTCGACTGTCTTGTTTCCATGAGTCAGATTCACCAGCGTGTGGCCGTTGTCCAGACGGATGGCTGTGAACGGCCAGTTCTCGGCCGCTCGTCCGCCAAGATCATACATATCGGTTGCGAACTGTTGGACGACTTTGCCTTCCGGAGTGTATTCCTTCACCTTAAACGCCAGCAGATGCGGTGCCAGGTAATTGCCGTTCGCTAACTTACGCGCCATGCGAGTCTGCATGTGAGCGTTGTCGGTTTCCGGCTGCAGAGGCACATCGACAACGATTTTCCCGTCAGCATCAACTTCCAGCAGTCGCGGCTTTTTGCCAAGTTCTGTGATGAGCGTGCGTCCGGTCTCCAGCCGCTGCACTGTGCCGATCTCACCGTTGTCAGCAGACTTCGAGTAGTGGAACACAACCTCGAATTCTCGCGTGAGTTCCTTCACTTCGTCGCCCCAGGCGATGAGGGCGTTACCGTTCGGCAGGATGAACCCATCCCGCGCTCCGGCTTTGCCGGAGTTCCATTCTTCGGAGCCATCTTCGGCGATGATGCCTGTGAACGACGGTCCCGCGATAAAGAACGAATGTCTGATTGGTTCATCGGCGCAAGCAGTGTGCATCATTCCAGCGAGAACGCTGAGCTTCAGCAAGAATAGGGAGCAGCGTATCATTGAGCGAATTCCTTGTGAATGAAATTATCGTGCCACGGCCACCATCCGGCTTTCCCGCATGGAGGCATGATCCCATTGATCATCGCTCTTAAGCCGTTTCTCTGTGAGCGGCACGGCGCTAGCCCAATGGCACTCGATTTGCCCTCAAAGTAGCAGGCACACTCCGTGTGCTGTCCGCAGTTTCGCCTGTTTCCAAAGGCTACGGCACTTGGAAAGTGCCTGCTACTGTCTAAAGCTAGCGCCATTCCGCTCATTAAGTCCACGCCATTGGGGGGCCAGGTTGGCTATAGTCGTTGAAGTC
This sequence comes from Candidatus Kuenenia sp., assembly GCA_043737515.1. Lineage (GTDB taxonomy): Bacteria > Planctomycetota > Planctomycetia > Planctomycetales > Planctomycetaceae > SXXK01. The sequence goes on from JAYTAK010001302.1 coordinate 2,232, forward strand.
GGTATATCAAACAAAGAGGGGATGCCTCGAAGCTGGTGTTTTTCCCGAAGGCACCAGAAAAAAGAAGTTCATCCCCATGGTCAGTAGAAGAGCGTATCGTTGAGTCCGTGTCAATGAGATTGATCATTTCGAGCGTCCGTGGAAGATTGTCAATCCGAAAGAGATTGGAGTTCTGGTGGAACTTTGCGAACTCCTGAAAAGTCATTGCCCAGGATTCAGCATCGGACGGGAATTGTATTGCCCAAATTCGAGCCGTGCCGTCTGACACTGCGTCACTCAACAAAAAGGCGAGCGGCTGGGCGTCAGCCCTCCGTGTAAAATGACGCTGGTTCGCATTTCAGCAGGGTATCACTCATCTGGCCTGGTCACGCAGCCCATGTTCTCGTTCCAGGGCTCCAGCCCAGGAACGCACTGCCTCCGAGGCTCCCGCCTCGTCTGTTGGCCTGAGGAGGCAGGAGCCTCCGTCCAGTGCGTTCCGAGGCTGGAGCCTCGGAACGAGTAATTCGAAAACAACTGCCGTCGCCCTGCGACTGAACACGTTCCGCCCCAACATATCCTCGGACTCGCGTCCAAGGCTGTCGACTGCCATTGCTCCGCAATTCAGGCTGATTTGCTTCGCTCCGGTGTACCAGAGAACGTCAACTCACAGACAATGTGCCAAAACAAATCACGCTGGCACGCGAGGTTCTTGTTGCTTCGCAACACGTTCATTTCAGGCTGTGCCACCCAACTGGACTGATTTCCGGTTTCTGCCACCTTTTTGTATTTGTGCCACCTTTTTGTATTCCTTTTTGTATTCAAAGGGTGACGCAGTTCATTGTTCAGGGTCCCGGACAATGTTGGTGCTGACGCGAATGAGTTCCTGCACTCTGAGGTGAAGACTGGAGCTGGCGAGATTTCGAGTGAACCAGACTCCCCCGAAAGGGTCGCACCAAACTCCATCGCGAACTTTGTCCGGCAGTGCGTGCCGCGCGACGATGTTGAGACGTTGCTCCGAGTGCTTGAGTTGAATCAACTCCTGCGAGGTCATGGCCCACACCGTTTCCCCTGGCCCTTCGGCAAGCCAGCCACGCAATCCCGGAATTTCCAGACGTGTGATCTGTCCGCTGGAGTCGTGACGGACAACGGTACTTTCCAGCGGTGACGAATCAACGAGCATAAACCACAGACCCTGCTCGTGATCCTCCAACATCAGCCAACCGTCGTGTGTCGCGAGCAGCTTGCCGTCGGTGCCGAGGCACTGGCTCTGTCCGCCGTGGCCCACGAAGGAAGAATGCTCCGATCGGCGTGAAGTCATGATCCACACACGCCCCGAATGATCTCGAAGCACGTTGTGTCCCCAACCACTCCCGTTGCCGTAATTGCCCACGACCACAGGAGACGGCTCGACTGACACGATTCGCCCGTCATGAACGTCAACCACACATCCCACACACTGTTCATCCACGGCCAACATTTTCGTGCCGTCACCGATGGGATACAGGACAGCCAGAGAAAGTTTTTCCTGTGGTCCGTCCTGGAGGCTCGTTGCATCTGCTCGAATCGGCTGACCGCCAACCACGACTCCCCACGGCCTCCCGGCCTGTGGCCACCCCGCCCACCAGATTCGCCCCTTCGCGTCTTTGACCAGATGATAGGAGCGACCACGACTCGGACGTGGCGACGAATCTAACGCATCGCGCAAGCGGTCAGGGAACTGAGTCGCCAGCGTCTCCGCCGATTGAGCCATCACCCAGCCGTGAGCGTCAAAAAGATGGAACCGGGCGCGATCATCCTGAAAGATCATCGCGCCCAGAACTCCGGGAATCGCCGCGAAGTATCCGCCCGGCTCTCCCAGATCGGTCTTGCCAGTCGCTTCGGGAAACGTCTGCCAGCGGTGACCGTCAAAGACCGCCGGAACGGAACCGGCAACATCCCAACGAGACCACATCCGTCCCAGCGAATCCGGAAACGCTTCACCGCGAATCTTCACAACCATCGACGGTGGTGGCGATTCATTGGCTTCCGGTGCCAGCGCTTTCGCGGTCGCCTCGGCCGTCTTCAGCCTGAGCCGAGTTTGACCGTCATCGCGCAGCACCTGAAGCATGTCGGCCTGTTGCAGTGCCGCAATCTTGTTTCGAGAAACTCGATAGGTGATGGGCGACATGTCCTGCGGATCTTCCAGTTCCACAACGAGCGGTAACTCAGCGATGTCGGCGGGAGTCGCCGCTCGCCATGCGACCAACATCGCGTCGGCGACTTCCGGGTGCTGCCGCAGGAAGTCTTCACGCCCCTCGTGATCCCACCAGGCCAACCACCGGTCGATCGCTTCACCGCCTCTGCCTTCATCGTGATCAATCAGTTTGCCGAGCGCACCCAGGCAATTGTCGGCAACTTTGAATCCGATCAGTTGCCGCTGCTTGAGCAGGTCCACCAGGAAAGGCACGACCAGCGGCCGCGGATGCGCCATTGCGCCGCTGTAGACCGCCGCCCAGATTCGCGTGGTCCCCAAATTCGCTCCTGATGCAATCTCACGGAGCGCCGCGGCGTGCATGAATCGCAGATCGTCAGCATCTCCGTACTTCACCAGGAACCAGACCGCTTCGTTCGGAATCGTACGGATCGGATCGCGAACTGTCGCACGCATCTCCGGCAGCGCCGACAGATCGCCGCGCCGAGCTAGTGCTTCGGCAACTCGCGGCTTGATCGACCAGTGCTCCATGAGATTCCACTCCTTCAACAGCGCGATCGAGTCTACCGCCGAAGCATCGAGTTTTTCGATCGTTCCCAGCATCGCCAGTCGCTGGTGAAAATCGCCCTTGTTCAATCGGCCCAGGTATCCCTCCAATTCACTCTTCCCACCGTATTCTGTCCACCAGTCTTTGATGTCCTGGATGACCGCGCGACTGACCTCTGGCTGTTTGTTGGAAAGATGGGGATCGGAACTCGAACTGTGAAAGCGAATCCCGACAATTCGCTCGATGCACTGAATCACGGCGTCCTGAACCAACAGTTCGCGATCGGATTCCGCATCCCTGGATTTCGTGGGCCGGACATCGTCCAGATGTTCGACCAGAGCGGGCATCGCCGAACGGCCGACTGCCACGAGCGAGTCGCTGACGACCGTCCCAGCGCCACAGCCAATCAACTCGCAGTGCCCCGGAAGCAAGTACTGATCACCGCGAACTTCAGGCAGTCGCGCGACGAGATGGACCACTCGTTCTTCCGCAGTGAGTTTGCTCAACTCGGTGCGCAGTTCGTCCGCCGCTTTGTCGAGACGTGCTTTCTCATTGAGTTGCGGCGCGGGACGGGGTTTGGAAGAGACAACGATCAGCCAAAGAATCCCCATCATCGTCAAGACGACGCACGCGATCAAAGAATGCTTCGGATTTACGACGATTCTCATGTCGCTTCCAATCCTGTTAGAGGCTATCCGTAAAGGTTTCCTTTGTTTTTCAGCGGTTTCGCAACCTTCCAGAAGCGGGCTCTTCTCTTGTTTTGCTAATGAATTATTGAAAA
>JAYTAK010001303.1:0-5718 GCA_043737515.1 Candidatus Kuenenia sp.
CTTCCGTTGCACGTCCATGCGTCCTCACCATTCAGGAATCTGACAGCCCGACAGGATGTGTTGTTTTCTAGCCACGAAAAGGCACAAAAGACACAAAAAATCACTCACTTATATGGATCGTGTTTTGCTTTCTTTGTGCTTTTTGTGTTGTTTCGTGGCTAGAAAAAAAGTCTCGATTCCTCGCGTAGTCAAATGAATTCCAGATGCTTCAATCCCAGTGAATAAGCGGGCAATTGTTTTATTTCGTACAGAAGCGGGCGTCGTGACACTGTGACGCGACCTAGCACCGTTGCTGCTCCAACCAACGTCTAATTCGTGCTTTCAACGCAGTAACTCTCTGCATTCTCTTCATCTGTTCGCAAGGCGATTTCTCGCGAAAGTGGCAAACCAGACAGCACCTGGCTTCTGATGTCCTCCACGCCCGCGGCGACTTGCTGTGGCACAATCCAAGGTGCAAAGTGTCCCGAGCCGAGATAAACCGGCTCACGACAGAAAAATTCTGCAAAACACCGGCAAAGAAGGTGCAATTCTGCCGATCTGAATCTTGCGGAGATAACACAAAACACACACAATCTTCACACGTCCTTAACGATGACGGCACGGTGGCCGTCTGATTTGCTTCGAAATTCGGGAGATGCAGGTACTGCGTCAGCCGGGTTCCTCACGTTTTCAGGAGACCAACGAATGGTCGACCTGTACTTGAGTCTGGGAGTTATGCTGACTCTGTGTGGCCTGGCGGCTGTCGCCGGTGCGGAGCTTCAAAAGCGCGCGGGACGCGCGACGGTTGTGAGTGCCGAAGTGCTGGTGTGTTTGGCTACGGTCGCTTACCTGAACTTTCTTTGGGACCGACCCAGCCTTAGTCGCCTGCTGCCGTTTTCCAGCACCATCATTCTGGGCAACTGGTTGCCGATTGTGGGCTCGTTTTTCCTTGGCGTCTGCCTGAAGACAGGTCGCATTACGATCTTGCGACGAATCGTACTCGCCATCTGCATGGTCGCAATCTCCGGGTATTCGCTGGCCAAACCGCTGTTGGGCAAACCGCCGGTCTGCGTACCGACAATATACAATCGCACTCTGGATTTTCAGACGACAGACCAGACCTGTTCCGCTGCGTGTGCCGCCAGCCTGCTGAGACTGCATGGTGTTTCTGCAAACGAAAAAGAACTTGCCAATCTGTGCCTCACGCGGCACGGCACGCATTGGCTGGGCGTTTATCGAGGACTCAAATTAAAGACGGCGGGCACGAGCTGGGATGTCGTCGCGGAAGAAGTCAGTGCGCAGGATCTGCTTAACGGAAATCTTGGCCCGGGAATTCTGGCGTTGTCATTTCATGTGGCAGAATCCGGACGAACATGTGATCCCGAGTGGGGGTTTGAATCCGATGTGGGGCATTCGGTACTGATTCTGAAAGCGCATTATCCGGCGATGCTGGAAGTCTTCGATCCGGCACCGGACTATGGCTTTGAGATCTGGAACGGAGAAGTGCTCGCCAGTGTTCGAAATGGCATCCTGCTGCGACTCGTGCCGCGTGATGGTACGCAGGCGGTCGTGCAGTTCGATCTGAACACTCTCAAACAGGACAGCAGCGCTTATCCGCCGATCGTGCGCCGGTAGCATTGGCTCGTTTAACCGCGTGTCCAGCGGGCCGCGATTGTTCGTATTTGAAATTTCGTATTTGAGATTTGAGATACGAAGCGCGGGGCGTTGCCCACGCGGTTAAACGAATGTGCCATCCTCAACCATCTGAGTTGTGAATCGTGACCGAGCGCGGTGCCTTTTGGAGTAAGCATGACACCACAACAAGATCTTGATCGCCTGGCAATGCAGATGTTCCTGGCGCTGGAGCAAACCGGGGATGTGCTGGTACTCGCCGAAAGCTGCACGGCCGGATTGATTGCGGCGACGCTGGCTCGTGTGCCAGGCATGTCCCGACGACTTGCAGGATCGTTTGTCGTCTATCAGATCGACAGCAAAGTCGCGTGGCTCGGAGTTTCCGCTGAAACGATTCAGCGGCACGATGTCGTGAGTCGTGAAGTCGCCGCATCGATGGCCTTGAAAGCACTCGAACGCACGCCACATGCCACGATTGCAATGTCGATCACTGGCCATCTCGGCCCCGACGCGCCAGCCGCACTGGACGGCGTCGCCTGGCTGGCCATCGCCCAGCGCGGTAAGCAGGCGATGACATCGCAGTTGCAGTTAAGCCCCGATTCTGAGTCAACTTCCAATACGACTGACAATCCCTGCCATATCCGCCACTTCCGCCAGACAGATGCGGTGTTCCAGGCAATCAGCAGGCTGCTGGAGGTCATTTCGTAACCTGGCAGGTTGGGTGGCTTCGAGTCGGCCCTCGATCGCAAACGGCAAGATTACCCCACATGGGCAAACCCCCACTTAATCTGTGTGCTGGCGAATGTCGAGCGCCGAAAGCATGGTATTTAACGGCGGAACCGGTCACTTCTTGAGGTACAATAGGGAAAACAGTTGTTCAGGTGAAAAAAAAGCGATACGCTGCGGCGTCAATCGACCATCGGATCCGTTGCGGAATCACAGCCTTGGCAGAAGAAAAAAACAAACAGAAGTCGTCCGACCCAAGTCGTGTTCAGCGTCTGGGCGATTTTGAGCTGAAGAAAAAGCTCGGCAAAGGCGGCATGGGCGAGGTCTTTCTGGCCCGCCAGATCAGTCTCGATCGCATGGTTGCGCTGAAGACACTGTCGAAAGAACTGGCCAAGAAAGGTGATTTCGTAGCGCGGTTTGAGCGTGAAGCGAAGTCGATGGCCAAAATTGACCATCCGAACGTCGTGAAGATCTATGCGGTCGATTCGTATAAAGGCATTCATTTCGCCGCGATCGAATACATTGATGGTCAGAGCATTCAGAAATGGCTCGACCATCTGGGGCGATTCAGTGTGGCCGATGCTGTCTACACCGCCATCATCAGTGCGGAAGCGCTCAAGCACGCACATTCGCAGAACATGGTGCATCGCGACATCAAGCCGGACAATATTCTGGTCACTCAGAAGGGCATCGTGAAAGTTGCCGACTTCGGGCTTGCGAAGGCGATGGACGAAGAAGTCTCGATGACTCAAAGCGGCACCGGACTTGGTACACCGCTGTACATGGCCCCCGAACAGGCGCGCAACGCCAAACATGTGGATGAACGCGTTGACATCTATGCCCTCGGTGCGACGCTGTATCATCTGCTCACGGGCAAGTTACCGTTCCTCGGCAACACGGCGCTGGAGCTGATCCTGGCCAAAGAGAAGGGAGCCTATCCGACCGCGCGCAGCGTACGGCCTGAGATTCCAGAGCGACTGGATCTGATCATCGACAAGATGATGGCGAAAGATCCCAACCATCGATACAAGAACTGCGACGAAGTTATACGCGACCTCGCTGCTTTGGGAATCCACGGAGAGGCTTTGAGTTTCATTGACGGCGCGGAGCCCACCGGTCCCGGTCGCGGCGGCGCGGCGACTCCGTCGGTGCTGGGAGGCACGCAGGGATTTCGCAAGACGGCGGCAGCGACGCAGTTGCCGGGTTCATCGACGCTGGGCTCAATGAGCGATGCTGCGATGGGGGCGAGTCGCATCTGGTACGTTCAGTTCGAAGACGAAAAAGGCAAGACGGTTGTCGAAAAGCACTCGACCGGTCGTCTGCTCAAGATGCTGGCCAGCGGTAAGATTACTGCGAAAGCGCGAGCCAAGGTGTCGGCCGACGGCACATACTATCCACTCGCCCAGTTTCCTGAATTCGCCAAAGCCGTCGAAGAATCATTGGCACGTAAGACCGTCGCGATTCGCAAGGAAGACATGCAGAGCCTCTACAAGAATGTGGACAAGGCTCAAAAAATGTTCTACCTCAAGCGCAAGATCAAGGACATGGGCCGCAATGCCGTCAGCATGATCGGTCTGCTGATCATGCTGGCTGCGATCGGGCTCGTGATTTTCTTTGTGTACAAAAACGTACAAGGGCTTCCCCAAAAAGTCATGGATATGATCGGCTGGGGTGAAAAGTCCGGCGACGAGAAACCTGTAACGCCGGACGGTGAAGTTCCCCCGGAGAATCTTCCCGGCGGAAATCAAGCGCCGGTACCGTGATCTCGTCCGATTCAGGACAGGCGTTAACCTGTCTTGATCATAATCTTAATCATAATCGATTCTCGCGCGTCGTTGCTGGCCGGATCTCGGGACTCAGGCTGTCTCTGCGTCAAGGCGATTAAGATTCAACTGACAAGCTGGAAGCTTATCCCACGATTAAGATTAGGAGCACAACACAACTTGGTCAACAAACACACTCCACCCCATGCCTCGGCTTAACTTTACTGGTCGGCGACGGATCTCAAAAAACCATGTGACGATCAGCGTCACCGGCATTGGCGGGATCGAAACGTTCAGCGCGCAACTTGAACTGGGAAGCTACGGCTTCCCGGACTCGGCAGCCGTCATCATTGAAGCCTTTCGGCAACTGGAACTCGTCCGCTTTGACTTCGGCACGGTTGGCAATCCTGCACCCCCGGCCAGTTGTCGCCTCTCTGAATTCGGCACGCTCGCCGGACTGCGGTTTCGGATCAAGGTCGTGTCAACGGAGGAACCGCGTGGGCGACTCCTGGCAGTCGGCGATCGCATCACGCCGCGCAAGGCGGAACAGCAGTCGTTGAGTCGCGTGCCACTGCTGGCGGTGCGCGCCCAGGATCTGGGGCGCGAGGTCTGGCGGCTGGATTTTTCCGATGAACCTTTGCTGCTCGTGAATCCTCGCGTGGTCGCGAAAAAGCAACTTGTGCATTCAGTGGAATTTCAGTCACTCGTGCTGCCCGAAATCCTCCGCAGCATCTTGAATCGGATTCTGCTGGTAGAACAGATTCGCGTTCCGGACGATTCAGACGAATGGACTTCCCGCTGGCTGAAGTTTGCAGAATCCATGCCTGGCGTGGGCACCGTACCGGACGTGGCTGATCCGGAAAGCGATCTCGACTGGATCGACGCCGCCATCAGTTCTTTTTGCCGCTGGCGGAGCGTGGATCAGCAATTCTCGGGCTTCTGGAATGCCAAAAGCCTGCCCGAAGAATCAACTGAATGACGGCGTTTCTGGTTTTGATCTCCGCACCACGGGGGCGAGCCCGCGTGGAGGCGATATTCCCAGCCACGATGGGGCTCGCCCCCGTCGAGCAATGATCAAAACCAGACCGATCGAAAGGGAAATTCGCGGCCACGGCGGGGCTCGTCCCCGTTGAGCCATGATCCTCCAGGGACGGCGTCGGAAGTTGATCATCGCTCCACGCAGGCAAGCTGCGTGGTGGCCGCGTTTTCAGGAAGGCGCTTCTGGTTGTGATCTCCGCTCCACGGGGACGAGCCCGCGTGGAGGCGAATGCTGCGGCCACGGCGGGGCTCGCCCCCGCTGGGCCATGATCAAAACCAGACGCTCGTATTTTTCGTGATCGCCAGCCACAATAGGCTTTTCATGACAGTCAAACACAGTCTGGTGAGATACCCGTCCTCATGGCGAAAAAGAAGTCGACCGCAAAAACTGCGGACTCCGCAAAGAAGCAGATTGATTCGTACGCGCACAAGGACAAGAAGCGGGCGAATAATCCGCCGGTGGGGTTGGTGACGTCGGATAGTGAGCCGGTGGCACAGGCGAAGAAGACGTACGCCTACGATCCGCATCTGGACCCGCAGTTGATGTGGGCGGGAAAGACCGAGCGGACAAGCTTCGACG
>JAYTAK010001304.1:0-2484 GCA_043737515.1 Candidatus Kuenenia sp.
GTTGCTGTTTTCCACGTACTGGGGGCTGGGCGACCAAGCTGTCACGGGCCGCCCTGAGTTCACTCAGCATGAGATGGGCCACGCCTGCGAATGGGAAACTTCCATGATCCTGCGCATCGCGCCGCAACTGGTGCGTGAGTACAAGAACCTGGAAGTCGTCAAACACGGCAATCCATTTTTGCCCGCGTCGCGAGGCTGGATTACGAAGGATCGCACGGTACCCGGTCATATCGGCTCGCCGCATCTTGCTTCGGCGGAAAAAGGTGAGACGCTGTTTGCGACGTTCAGCAACGGCGTGCAACAGATGGTGAAGCGTATGATCCATTGGGACGGGAAATCCTGGGAGGGTTAGTTTATGCTCAATCGACGCCAGTTCGGGCAAAGTCTTGCTGCGGCTTCCGTCCTTGCATCGCTCAATGCCACCAGTCGCGTGAATGCCGCCACACCCAGCGCTGATCAGGCTCGAAAGAAGATCGCGTTCCTTGGCACCGAAGTTTATCAGCATTCCCACGCTCAGCACTTTCTGGATCGCTTTGCGATGGGGTTTGCCTCGGGCGGAAAATGGCATCCGCCGCGCGTCGATATTGCGTCGGTGTTTATCACTCAGGTGCATGACAAAGATCTCAGCAGGCAACGCATCGAGCGGTATGGTCTGAAACAGTTCCCGACAGTTGCTGAAGCTTTGACGCTGGGTGGTTCTGAACTGGCCGTGGATGGTGTCATCATCATCGGCGAGCACGGTGACTATCCGAAGAATGAAAAGGGCCAGACGCTGTATCCGCGTTATGCGTGGTTCAAAGAATGCGTCAAGGTGTTCGAAGCCTCCGGTCGATCGGTCCCTGTGTTCAATGACAAGCATTTGTCGACCGACTGGGATGAGTGCCGCGAAATGGTGGCGGATTCCAAGCGCCTGGGTTTTCCGTTCTACGCAGGTTCGTCGCTGCCTGTGACATGGCGACTGCCAGCGTTTGAGCTTCCGCTCGACACGCCGCTGAAAGAAAGCGTGTGCGTCGCATACGGCGGGATCGACAGTTACGACGTTCACGCCCTGGAAACAGCGCAGTGCATATCGGAACGTCGAACCGGTGGTGAGGTCGGAATCTGTTCCGTCCGTGCGGCGAAGGGTGAAAAACTCTGGACGCTGCTGGAGGCCGCGAATCGAAAACACACGCGCGACCTGTTCGTATCGGCCCTGAGCCGCAGCCACAATCTTCCGGTGGACAGCGGATATCCGACGGCTCCGGTCACGTTTGAGTGGGCTCGCCAGGCACTGCCGGAGACGACCGGTTATCTGGTTGAACACCTCGACGGTTTTCACACGGCTATCTTTCTGACGGGCATTCGCGACTTCAATTACGCGGGTCTGCGAGCCGACAACGGTGAAATCGTCGGCTGTCAGATGTATCTCCCGATGCCTGGCCACAGTGCGACAACCGCCGATTTCTTCACGCCACTCTGCCAGCATGTGGAGAACATGTTCGTGCAGGGTACAACGCCGTACCCGATCGAACGGACGCTGTTGTCGTCCGGCATGGTGATCGGCGGCGTCGAATCTCTGTTCGCAGGCGGAGAGCCGTTCGTCACAGACGACATGGCGATCAAGTATAAAGCTCCGGAACAATCGATGTTCTGGCGGGTGTAGTCGCGTTCGATTGGCCAATTTGTGAATTTGTAGGGTGGGACTGGGCGGTAGGAAAGTTGCCATTGACATCTTGATCTGTGTCGAAGGAGGATTCGTTCTGGAGGGGTGATTTATTGCGCGAGTTCTGACAGGGAGGTCGGAGATGGGTGCTGTCCTGGGCGAAAAGGTGTATCGGTTATTGGAGACACGTCCTCGCGTGCTGTTGAATTCCCTGCTCGCGGGGCGGGCCAAATGGAAGGAAAAATGTGCCGTGGCTAAAATTGAGCTGCAGGCGTTTCGCGGCAAGGTGCGGGATCTGGAAGTGAGCCGTGAGGAAGTGGCGAGTCCAGGCAGAGGAAAGCGAGAGCCTCCGACTGGATCTCAGGCAGCAACTGGAGACAGCGAAACAGCAGATCCAGCGGCTTGAAGAACGATGTAAGGCCCTTGAGGCTGAGCAAAAAAAATCCCCGCGTCGGTGATCGAATCCACGCACGTTCCCGGTCAGCAGTATTCGCCTGAACAAATCAGTTTTGTCGTTCAGGAACTGATTCTGAACGCACGGACCGGGTTTCGAGGTGCGTCGCGGGTGATGGGTTGCGTTGCCAGGATGTTTGGCCTCAACTAGGAAGTTCCTCACCACACGACATGCCGCGCATGGTTACAGCGCATCGGCTTGTTCCAGTTGCAGCGACCGAAGGACATGGCGGATGATGCCATCATCGCAACGCAGCAAAGCACGCTACATGAACCTCGCGTCACTGCTGCGCTGGGGCAGAGCGATTCTGTCAGTGCTCGACCGACAACCGGACACCGTGTTGCGACATGGCACGGCCGAGCGACTGGAAGAGAAGTACGGCTGGCTC
>JAYTAK010001305.1:0-2484 GCA_043737515.1 Candidatus Kuenenia sp.
TGCTCGCCAAGTGCTTTCGTCGTTGGCCCCGCCGCGGTGGCATTCGTCGATCACAATGAAGTCGAAGAAGTCCGGCGGATAATCGCCGAACCATGGCGATGGTTCACCGTCCTTTGGCGGACCGCACATGAACGTCTGAAAGATCGTGAAGAACAGGCTGCCGTTTTTCGGCACTTTGCCCTTTTGCGGATCTCATCCGGCTCGATTCGCACCATGGCATCTTCTGGGAATGCGGAGAAGGCATTGAACGCCTGATTGGCCAGAATGTTGCGATCGGCGAGGAACAGGATACGCGGACGGCGGGTGGGCTCGCCGCCTGATTTCCGGTCAAACAGTTTCCAGCGACTTTGAAACAGTTTCCAGGCGATCTGAAACGCCACAAAGGTCTTTCCCGTCCCGGTGGCCAGCGTCAGCAGAATGCGATCCTTCCCGGCGGCGATCGACTCCAGCACTCGTTCGATGGCGATGTCCTGATAGTAGCGTCCCTGAAAATACCCGCCACGATCTTCAAACGGAACTGCGGCGAATCGATCCCGCCAGGCGTTCTGTTCGGCAAAGGTCTTGTTCCAGAGTTCATCCGGCGTGGGATATCGGGCGATTTCGCGTTCACGGCTATGGGAGTGATGAGAGGTATGGGATTCATGTGATTCACCAATCCCATACCTCGTATCACTCCCATAACTCCCATGTCTGTTCTCGCCCATGTCGATCTGATAAATGCCATTGCCATTCGTGGAATACGCCCACCGCACCGCCAACTTGGCTGCGTAGTCCTTCGCCTGGCCGACGCCTTTCGTCAACGCCAAATCCCACGCCTTCGCTTCGACGGTGGCCAGCTTCGTGTTCCGATACTCCAGCACGTAGTCAGCCGTCAGCGACTTGCCGCGCCGACCGTGGCCTTCGATGCGACCGAGCGTAATCGGGTACTCGCGACGGATGCGGCTTCCGTCAACAACGCCCCAGCCCGCCGCAGCGAGTGCGGGGTCGATGTGTTCGGCTCTGGTTTCGGCTTCGTTCATGGTTGTTGCTTAAGCACTTTTGGCGGTTGGAACATACTCAACGGTCACGAGGCCGGGATTCATCCACACACAGTCATTATCGCAAGTCAGCAGCACCGCACCGGCAGCTTTTGTTGTTGCCGCGATCCACATATCGTTCTGCCCTGTGTTATGACCGCCAACCTTGTCCGCAGCATAAATCTCGGCGTATGCCTTCACGACATCCGGCAAACCGGCGTCCACGCGAACCAATTCCGCAAGTAACTTTTCCAGGGCGTCTAACTTATCGCCACCCTATTTCCACACACTTGCCAGACCACGAATCTCCCCTTCCACCATTGTGGAATAGATTGGTCGATCAGTGCGCTCGTGAAGGCGATAGGTGTCACGAAGTTGAATCCCCGTATCGTTCTGACGAATCCAGTGGACCAATACATTCGTGTCCAATGAAATGAGGTCATTGGGCCGAAGCGTCATGAAAGCTGCTCCAATGCCTCGGAGATTTCTGTTTCTGTTTCATCACCGGGCCATCGATCCATGATCGCCGCCATGCCACTACGCGGCCCCTGCCATTTTCGCAATCGGCTTGGGTCGAGTCGGCTTCCATTTGCGACTGGTATTGTCGAGAAGAGCGGGGCAGATCGTTCCCCATTCTCGATCGAGTCGGCTTCGACCCGGAGCAGATTTCCAGATGCACGGAAAACGCTGGTCCCGAGCACCAACACGCGCTTTCGCCAAAGCTGTTGCAGATCGTCCGAAATGTCTTCTGGATAAACGCCGGAAACTCGTTCACCTGAATCCAGCAGCAACGAAAATCGCTGAGTGCTCGCCTGAATTCCATCCAATTGGCCAACGATGCGCGAACGCTGAGGCGTCGGAGTTCGACCGTACAACCGCAGTGATTTTTCGGTCGTGGTGTTGGTCACGTTAACTTCAGAGTGGCTGTGGTTTTTGGTGCCTGTGATGCGGAAACTGGTGAACGGTCCAGCCCGAAAAAAACGTTTGAACTTCGAGACCTGATGCAGTAACTGTGGGTCAAACGCATTACTGTCGGCCCGTTCGGCGTCAATCTCGCTGAAAACGTTCATGAGCAGATCAAGGCCAGTGAGTGACCCATCTGGGCGATCGGAATCAAACAACAATTCCTGCTGATAAACTTCGCGCGCGGCATCGTTGAGCGACGGCAATTCAAATTGCAGGCGCGTGACGCCGTTTCCTCCGTGGCCAGTAAAACGAATGTCACTGGCTTTGCGGAGCCAACTCGGTTGCTTGCCAGTGGACTTGCTGCGATTGCGGAGCGCCATCGAGACCGCTCCGCGAATTGCGAATGGCAAGTCCGCCATCAGGAACCCCAGATGGTGCGTTGGCAGGCGACCTTCGAAATGCTGGTCGCTTTCAAGGCAGATCTGATGTTTGTGGACTGTCATGGCAAATTCCTCCCAACTCGAACAGCGAAAACGGGCACTGGATGGAAATGCCGTAGTTT
>JAYTAK010001306.1:0-2481 GCA_043737515.1 Candidatus Kuenenia sp.
GAGATTCTTGAGCGACTAAATGACGATCTTTTAGCGTACGACGATTATCAACGCGCTGTGACTGACCACCCTGAGGTGGCTCCGCCGCATCGTCGGCTATGCCGTTTGTTGAGCACTTCTACTATTAACTCACTTCGGAACACGGACAAAGCACTGCACCACGGAGAAAAATCTTGTGATTTAACGGGTTACACAGATACTGATTGCCTGGAAGCCTATGCTGCCGCTAATGCTGCATGTGGACGTTTTGCGGAGGCAGTGCGACTGCAGTCCATAGTTGTGGGACTCTATTCGGGAGATTCCAGCCCTTCGCGAGTAGCTTTTGAAAAGGCGACGAATCGTCTGAATGCATACCGAGACAACATGTAGATCAGATGCCGTGTTTTCCGACTTTCACTTCGACTGGAATCTGGCCAGCGAAATGACGGCTCGTACAGAGAATGGACAGATCACCAGTTACCTGCACGACGCTGCAGGGCAATTGACATCGGCGAACCACGTTACGCAAACGGATGAAACCTACAACTACGACGCCAACGGCAATCGTCAGGCAGCCGGGCTCACGATTGGCACCAACAATCAGGTCCTGGCTGACAGCACGTACGCTTATCTGTACGATGCCGAAGGCAATCTGATTCGTCGCACGGCGACCGCCACCGGCAGCTACACCGTGTATCAATATGACCATCGCAACCGCATGACCGACGCGACAAACTACACGTCCGCTGGCACCGTCACGCAGGATGTGGACTTCGCGTACGACGTCTTTGATCGCCGTATCACGAAAACGGTCGATGCCGATGGAGCCGGTCCGCTGGCACCAGTCACAACTCACACCGTCTACGACGGCCAGCACGCCTGGGCCGATCTGGACGCGGCAGGGAACGTGGTCGCTCGGTATCTGTTCGGCCCGTCGATCGATGAAATCGCCGCCCGCTGGACACCAACTTCCGGCACAGCATGGTACGTCACCGATCAGCTCGGCAGCGTGAGACATCTTCTCAACGCCACCGGAGCCATCGTCAATTCAATCATCTACGACAGCTTCGGCAATATCGTCAGCCAGAGCAATCCAACCGCAGGCGACCGCTTCACCTTCACTGGACGCGAATTCGACGTGGAACTCGGCTACTACTACTACCGAGCCCGCTACTACGACGCGTCCCTCGGCCGATTCATCTCTCAAGACCCCATCGGCTTCGCCGCCGGAGATTCGAATCTCTATCGCTACGTCAGCAACAGTCCGCTGACGTTTGTGGACCCAAGCGGGAATGTCGCCGCTGTGAGTTACGGCACGTTCGCACAACGAGCTTCGCAGATTGCCAACGGTGCAGCTGGTGCCGCACTCGGATACGTGTGTGGTTATACTGATGGCTGGTATACAGCAAGCATTACTGGAAACGGCGATCCATATGAAGAAGCTGTCAAATCTGGCAGAATCGCTGCCGCGACGGGACTCGTACTCGGCGTGGCTTTGGGTGCAGCGGCTCAGAAATTTGCCATATTCCAGTCAGTGGGTGCGATTCTCAGCGTTGTAGGCGGTGCATACCACCTTGGCAGTTCACGCGACATGGTTCAACTGACAATTCGCACCGCGTGTCTCACACTGTCGCTCTATTCCAAAGCAATATCACCAAGATCCATTCCAATGCGTGATCTTGGTCCCTCGCCGCTCTGGGGACAACGGACGCCACGACCTGGTGACCCTGATTTTGTAGGGCCGTTGCCATGGGGGCAAAATGGGGAACGCATACCAAGCCTACAAAACCGCGGTTGGCCAATGGACAATGGATTTGTTCCACAACAAGGGTCGGGGCCGTTTCACCGTGTACTGCAGCCGGGGTATAGGTTCGATCGTTTTACTAGTGTGGATCCTAGAATTGACGGAGGCCGTTTTGTCGCACCCGCGGGAACTGGAATACCGGGACGCGCACTTCCGTTGCAGACACGCACCGACCCAATGCGGACCTTTGAGGTACTCCGACCTTTCATTGTGAGGGACGGACTGGCGAATCCATATTTTGGAGCTCCGGGCTTCGGAGACCAGCATCAGCTGCCAATTGGCGGTATCCAGGGATTGCTCAGTGGACCGAATCCATTTATCAGAGAGATTCATTGAAGAACAGGAGTCTTCCGTGTGGTCAATCAATAGACTATCCAGAGCACTTGACGAAGCCGGTGTCGCAAGAGATCAATACAGCCTTTCAATCGATAATGTCGCATCAGTTTGGGTCTTGTGTCAGGACGCGGATTTGAAATGGGAAATTTTTTTTGATGAAAAAGGAAAGCAAAATCTACAAGTATTTGAATCAGAGTCCGATGCCTGTATGCGTTTCTTTGAGATCATGACTGGAACGAAAGCAGTTTCTTGAGACTTCACGCCGCGGTAAGCGCACTGTGAACCGCATCTTGCAAGGGTCTTTATTCTGAGGGGATTTGTTTCCCTTCAAAATGGAGATCAGTGCAATGGCGAATCAGCAG
>JAYTAK010001307.1:0-13179 GCA_043737515.1 Candidatus Kuenenia sp.
GGTGGCGAAAAAGGCGGTGGCGAAAAAGGTGGTGGCGAAAAAGGTGGTGGCGAAAAAGGCGGTGGCGAAAAAGGCGGTGGCGAAAAAGGTGGTGGCGAAAAAGGTGGTGGTGAAAAAGGTGGTGGCGAAAAGGGCGGTGGCGAAAAGGGCGGCAGTGGTGAAGGGCTCGGAGGCAAACAATCCGGCGCTGGCAAAGGCGGCGTGAGCACTATCGACCACGCAAATCCGAATACGACTCGAACCGAGGAACAGGCCGAAGAGGGACAGGGGAACGGCGGTATGCCTGATGGAAAGCAACCTCCAGAAGGTTCTCAGCCCAAAGAGCCCGTGCCTGCTCAACCCGCTGATCCGCAGGCCGACGATGCAGCCGGCGCAGCGGCGCTGGCTATCAAGCGCCTGCAAAAAGAACTCGAACGTGGCGAAGTCGATCCGAAGCTGCTGGAAGAATTGGGCTGGACAGAATCGGAGATCAAGTCATTCGCTGACCGCCTGCAAAAGCAACTGGCAGAGCGGGAAGTGAATGCTCAGCAGCAAAAAGAGAAGACGATTTCTCAAAAGAGTTTCGATGCCATGCTGAAGGGTCTGGATGTCAAATCGACCGGATCATCTCGCCAGGGCCTCGGCGATCGCGATCGCGACCAACAGGACACGACGATCCGGCAATCCTCGCCGCCAAGTCGCTACAAGCAACTGGTCGAAGGTTATCAACGTTCAGTCTCGGGCGCGAAGGATGGCAAGCCATAGAGCCTTCCTTGTTCGCCGACGAAAAAAGTGATGCTAAACGTCACCAATTGATTCTCCATGTTGCCTGAGCGTACGCCCACTGATGCGAATCGTGTTTGAGCCCCATTTGAGTCTCCTCGGGGGATTTGCCGCGTTGCCAAATGGCAACAGGTCTCGGCAAGGGGTTTACAGAATGTAAAGTGCGATGCGCAAATCCAGAAAACTCTGTAAACCTTTATTCTGAAATTATTTACGTCGCCGGCGCGGCGGTTTTTCTTCGCGGATCTTTGCGCGCAAAGGCGATTGGCACACCGTCTGCTTTACAACCATTCATGAACCGAGCATCACAGTGAAGCCGGTGACAAAGTGAGTGAGGCTCATCGAAACTGGGTTCTCATCACAAAGGTTGGAAACAAGAAACGGGAGACATCGCAATGAACATTTTGAACGCTCTGAAGAACGACGAAAACGGGTTTGTAGTTTCAGCGGAAATCGTGCTGGTCGGCACGATTCTTGTGCTCGGCATGATCGTGGGACTCACCGAATTGTCCTACAACGTCAATCAGGAACTCGAAGACCTTGGTTCCGGCATCGGCAACATTAATCAGACCTACTACTTCACGCTCGCCAGCGGCAAAAAGGGTGAAGCTGTCGGCAGCACGAACCTGGACTTCCAGGACGAATGCGATAACAGTTGCGACATCACCTGCAACACACCTGCTCGCGGCGAAAATGGCAGCTACTAATCCTGCCTGACGATCTCATATACACGGGGGCACCGGTCAAATGACCGAGCCCCCTTTGCGTTGGTGGCCTGAGAGATCGGCGAATCACGTTCGCAATAGTCCTGGAATCGGATCGACATTGATCAGTTGCTGTGTCAGCTCACGAGGCACGCCGGGCATCAGCCGGAGCTGACCGACATCGAACACAGAATGCAGTACGGTCGAGATCAGGTTCGGAATCTTCACCGGAGTTGAGGCTGCTTCACCGGCGTCACGAGTTGACTGACCGATGACCTGCCCCATGTTCAACCCGCCACCGGTGATCAGCAACGGTGCCAATCCGCCCCAATGATCGCGACCGCCGCGTTCGTTGATTCGAGGCGTGCGTCCCATTTCGCCGCAGGCGATCAGCATAATTCGATCGTCGAGGCCTCGTTGGTACAGATCCTCAATGAAGGCGGACAATGCGTGATCCAGCGGCACGCCCATGTAACCCATGCCCTCTTCCACGCCGGCATTATTCACATCGGAATGCATGTCCCACACAAAGTTGGTTGTGACCGTCACGAAACCGCAGCCTGCTTCACACAGACGCCGCGCTAACAGCAGCAGCTTGCCGAGACTCTGGACGTTATCAACGTAGTTCTTGTGGTTGTTCCATTTTCGACTGATATCATCGGGCCGGAGCAGTGAACAGGTGTCGTACCGCAGAATCGTTGCGGGATCTTCCTTCGAGAGATCGAACGCATCCGCGACACCGCCGACAATTGTCTCGAGTGCCTGCTGCTGGATTCGGTCGAGCCCCGTGATCATTCCCGATTGGTCCACGCTGCGTCGGATCAGATCAAGCTGCTGCAGCAAATGCCGACGATCGTCCAGCCGCGATCTGTCAAACTGCAGCCGCATATTGTCCTGTGCTTCACCCTGGGCGCCGGGGACAAACGGACGAAAGCCGTTGCCAAGTTTTCCGGCAGATGTGAAGTCGCCAAAGTTTGTGACGGCTGGCTGCGCTCCCTCCACCACTGCCTTCGGAAACAGCGCGACGTTGGTGGGAAGTCCGCTGCCTGCACGATTGGTCCCCGCAACACGAGCGTACAAGGACCCCAGATTCGCATTCAGCGTATCGCGACACACAAGCGGCTTGATGTCATGACTGCCATCGCCGGTGACAAACGAACGGACAATTGACACCTTGTCTGCAAGCGCCGACAAACGGGGAAACGTGCCGCCAAACGTGATTCCGGGAATCTTTGTCTGCACCTCGCCGGTCGCACTTTGAATGCCCACCGGAGCGGTCATTTTGGGATCAAAGGTTTCTGTCTGGCTGGGGCCACCATGCAGAAACAGAAAGATCACCGCCTTATCTTTGACGATCGGTGCCGACAGGGTCGCGCCGTTGGCTCTTGACTGCAGGAGACTGGAAAGCTGCAATCCCCCGAGCCCCAGCCCGCCGACTTGCAGAAATTCCCGGCGACGGTCGCGTGAATCGAGATCCCAAAAGCGCAGCATCGGGGAATCCTGTGGTCGGTGGGAATGTCTGTGGACCGCATCGTCCAACGTGGGTCTTCAGTGTGACAATTCAGTGTAGTGAACGGAAGTCAATCTTCTGAAAGCCGGATACTCCTGAGTAAACTCTACTCCACGCGGCCAGATTTGATGTTTTGTGAGCGGCAAGGCGCACGACATCGCAGGAGTACATTCGATGTTTTATCAAACAGCGAGAGACCTGGCGGCACGAGCGGTGTTAATCGGCTGCGGTGGTATCCGACAGTGACAAACAGAAAACAACGATTCAGGAATTTGTCCAACATGAACATGTGTCGCATTTCAATGGGGTTTGCAGCGTCCGTTGCGGTTTCGTGTGCTGCGATCGGGCTGATGCAATTTGTCTCAGCCGAGTCATATCCAGCCGTTTCAGAATCTGCGGCCAACACCTCCGGTTCGCCAGAACTTCGACAGCGAGCGAAACTGCTGCGACCCGGCGACCACGGGGTCGGGCGGCTTGTCGCGGATATCTCGTTTACGGATCTCGAAGGTAAGCAACGGTCACTTGGTGAATTCAGGAATCGCCAACTTGTCGTTGTCGCCATGACCAGCACAAGCTGCCCATTGAGCAGGAAATATCGGCCGACGTTGACGGAACTCGCAAAGAGATTTTCCGCGAAAGACGTGCAGTTCATTGCCGTGAACTGTGTTTCAACCGACAAGCCGGAAGACATGAAGGCTGCAGCTCAGGAATTTGGTCCAGCGGCGGTATACATTCACGACTCGAACGAAGAGCTGGCTCGCCAACTCGGAGCACTGACGACCACCGATGTGCTCGTGCTCGACCCCGCGCGAACCGTTGTGTATCACGGCGCGATCGATGATCAGTATGGCATCGGCTATGCCCTGGATGCACCGCGTCACACGTTTCTGGCGACGGCACTTGATTCATTGCTGGCAGGCAGGACGCCGGATGTTGCGGCCACGGCTGCTCCCGGTTGTCTGCTGGATCATGAACCATCGACTGCGTCGGTCGCCGACGTGACATATCACAATCGCATTTCCCGCATCATGCAGCAGAACTGCATTGAATGTCATCGTACTGGCGGAGTTGGTCCGTTCGCCCTTGATACTTATGCCGATGTCGTGGCCCATGCTCCGATGATGCGGGACGTCGTTGAACGCGGAGCAATGCCGCCGTGGTTTGCTGCAAAGCCCGAAGGTGGTCATGCAAGCATCTGGGCGAATGATCGTTCGCTCTCTGAGGCCGATCGAAACGATTTGACCGCATGGATCAATAGCGAGCGCACGGAAGGCAATGCGTCCGATGCGCCGATTCCGCGAAAGTTCGCCGACGAATGGACGCTTGGAAAGCCGGATTACGTCGTGCAGATTCCGAAGCCGATCGATATTAAAGCGACCGGCACCATGCCGTATCAGTTCGTGAAGACTGAAACCACTTTGGATGAAGACAAATGGGTACAGGGATACGAGATTGTCCCGACAGATCGCAGCGTCGTACATCACGTCATTGTCAACGTGCATGAAAAGGGATCAGGGCGAGTCCGTGATCGAGAAGAAGGCATTGGCGGATACTGGGCAGCGTATGTTCCGGGAAATCCCGGACAATTGTATCCGGATGGCTTTGCAAAGAAGCTGCCTGCCGGTGCAACGGTGAGCTTCCAAATTCACTACACGCCCAGCGGCACGGCGACTCAGGAGCAACTGAAGATGGGATTGATCTTTGCAAAGTCTGAGCCAAAGTATGTGGTCACGACGATTCCGCTGGCAGATCCGGATCTCAACATTCCTCCACATGCTGCGGATCACGTAGAGACGATCACGCGGCCTGTCCCGACAGACATCCATGTAATGGCCTACATGGCTCACATGCATGTGCGCGGCAAGTCGTTCAACTTTGAACTGACGACGCCCGACGGCAAAACCGAAACGCTGCTGGATATTCCGCATTACGATTTCAACTGGCAACTGAGATATGATTACCTTGAACCCAAAGTGATTCCCAAAGGCAGCCGCGTGAAAGTGACCGCCGTCTTCGATAACAGCGAAAACAATCCCGCCAATCCTGATCCGACCAAAACGGTCCACTGGGGCCAGCAAACCTACGAAGAAATGCTGATTGGTTACGTCGAGACATTTGCACCCGTCGGCGAACCACGACCGGCAATGGGGCCGCTCGCAGGCGGCGGAGCGTTGTTCGCTTTGCTGGACACCGATGGCGACAAAATGCTGAGCAAGGACGAAGCAGCAAAAGCGATTGGTCGTGTGCCTCGGCTGAAAGATAACCCGGCTGTTCTGGAACTTCTGTTCAACCGGATCGATGAGGACAGTGACGGCAAACTAAACATGGATGAATTCGAAAAACTGCGACAGGAACTTCGCGGTGGGCGGTAACGAGTGACGTGTTTCGGCGGGCCTTTAGGACCGTTCTGGAGTTTAGTGTCGTCTTTCGCTCCGCGAAAGCCACGCATCGTTCGCAGAGCGAAAGGCGACAATGGGACAGTTATTTCTGGCACGGGCCTTTAGATCCTTTCTTTCCAACAACTGCGCGTTTTGCGCGCATCTTTTAGACCGTTGTTCTTTCGGATTTCGAAATTCGGACTTCGGATTTGCGGCTTCGCCGCGCTAGGTCGTGGCCGGAGACAAGTCGCTGGCAGCGGGATTGCGGCGAAGCAGTGCGGCGATGCCTTCGACGAGCATGAGAGCGGCCAGGACCAGCAGTATCACGGCGATCCAGGCGACAGGGTCAGTCGAGCCTGCCTCCTTTGAAAACTGTTGACGGACAATGGTCACCAAAGCCCATGAACTCATCACGTACATGAAGACAGCGGGAATCCCGGTGACAAAGAAGACCCAAATGGCCTGACGCGTTCTCCACAGCCAGACGGTCACGCCCAGCAGTGTCAAGGCGGCCAGCAGTTGATTGCTGGCCCCGAAGAGGCTCCAGAATGTTCTCCAGACAGGGACGACATTGCCCTGATCCACCGTCTTGCCCATCACAAAAAAGATCGGTACGCCAGCCGTCAGCAGCGTCCCGAACCAGCGTCCGCCAGCCGATTTCCAGCCCGTGAGTTCCTGCAAAATGAATCGTCCCAGCCGCGTACAGACATCCAGTGTGTCGTACACGAACGTATTGAACGCCATCAAAGCAAACGCGACGCCGATGGCTCTTGAGATTCCGATTCCCTGCAGAAACGCTCCGATGCCGTTCGCATAGATGTAGTTCGGATTTGGATTCGGAGTATCAATCAGCGGCGATCCGATGGGAAGCATCATGACGCAGCACAGTGACACGATCGCGACCATGGCTTCCAGCAGCATGGCTCCATACCCGATTGGGCGCGCACTGCCTTCTGTGCGCAGTTGTTTGGACGTCGTGCCGGAGCAGATGAGCGAGTGAAACCCCGAACAGGCTCCGCAGGCGATCGTGATGAACAGCATGGGAAAGATTCCGCCCTGAACCGGATGAACCCAGCCCGTGAATTTTGGCTGCTGAATCGTCTGACCGCCCATCAGAATCCCCAGCGCGCCGGCACCGAGTGCGGCGTAGAGGAAATAACCACCCAACTGGCCTCGCGGCTGAAGCAGCAGCCACATCGGAGCAACCGAGGCAACGGCGCAATACAGCAACAGAAAGACGTCCCAGCTTCGAACCGCATACAGCGCGGATTCTGCGGAAGTCAGAGTCGGCATCAGACGCCGCAGCACGACATCAAGATTGAACGGGATGTAGGGTCCAACCCAGATCGCCACTCCGACGAGCGGAAGGAAGATCCATGTGGCCGCGTTCATCGACAGCCGACCGGATCTGACAAGAAGCCCCATGATGAGCGGCAGGACCAGATACAACAGTGACGATGTCGCCACGCTGCCGGATTCAATGAAACCTTTTGTGGCTGGATCGGCTTTGGCATCCGCAATGGATGCAAATGCCTTCCCCGACTCCAGGTCCATCGCACCCACGAACATCGTGGCCGTGATATCAGTGAACGCGACGACGATGTAAACAAGGGCCAGCCAGACGAAAGACAGGAACAACAGATAGGCTCTCCCGCTGATATGAATTCGCACGACTTCGATGATCGAAGTCGCCTTGTGACGGATCGACGCTACCAACGCGGCGAAGTCATGCACTCCGCCAATCAGGATCGCACCTACGAGAATACAGATCAGTGCAGGCAGCCAGCCGAAAAAAACGCCCGCCAGAATCGGCCCCACGATCGGCCCGGCCGCTGCGATCGCCGAAAAATGCTGACTCAGCAACGGCCCCGTCTGGCACGGCACATAATCCACATCATCCCGCATCGTGATCGCGGGTGTCGGCGTCCTGTCATCCAGCCGAAACATGTGCGCCAGCCATCGACCGTACGTAAAGTAGGCGATGGTCAGGATCACGGCGGATGACAAAACAATCGCCAGCATTTCCATGTCGGTGAACTCCGGAGAAAATCGATGAGAACCGGTAGTTTAGCTGACGTCAATGCCTGCGTGTAGCATGAAACGGGTTCAACGCCAAATGAAATGCGCGCGGCTCTTTTAGCTACGCTTACTTTTCAACAACTGCGCATTTTTCCCGCGCATCTTTTCGACCGTTGTTCTTTGGTGTTTCGGACTTCGGATTTGCGGCTTCGCCGCGCTAGGGATGGCTCCGCTGTCCAATGCTCTGCCGGGCGATGAACTGTCCAAGCAGCGGAACTGCAAATGAGTATTTGCCGTGTCGGTTTTTGTAGATCAGACCGCATTCACTCAACGTGCCAAACATTTGATTGATTTGACTTGGACCAAACGGCTTATCGAGAAGTTCCGCAGACTTCCCCACGACTTCCTGGACGGTAAACTCTTCATTCGAATTCTCAAGTTGCGCCACAACGGTCAAAAGTTCTCGCTGACGATCGGTTGCTCTGGCCCATCGACCTGCGAAGAAATCGGTATCGAGCTTTCGTGTAATATCCGGAATAGAAACAACGAGTGGCTTCCCCTCTCGATGCATTTGCAGTGCGGCATCGTAAACTTCTCGACAGATAAACTGGACGAAGTAAGGGTATCCACCAGAAACTGTGACAATCGAGTCAATCAATCCATCCCCCAAGGGGAACGGACATTGTGACTGTTCGACTGGCTTCTTGATTGCATCTCGGCAGCTGGCATCATCCAGCCTGTCCAGGAAGACAACGCGAAACATTCGTTCGGCGAACGTCCGAGCTTCAACAAGTTTTGGAAACAGTGTAGGGAGCCCTGCCAGAACAAGCATGATGGGGATGCGTTTCTTCTGAATGGACTGAAAGACATCCAGCATCAGCGAAAGTGGAAACTGTTCCTTTTCACTTTTGTCCGACATATTCTGCGCTTCGTCATAAGCAAAAATCAGACCGCGGGCTCCAGTACTCATCCTGATACATGTCCACGCTAGTTCCAAAATTGCCTTCAACTTATCGGACACAAGGCCCGGTGTGTTGTGATAAACACTGTACAGGATGTCGAATGACAGAGTCTGTGCTTCAGCTTTTGGGGAACTACCAAAGCCAATTCTCCGAAGCTCCTTCTTTCCGATCTCAATTCCTGTCGTAACGACTGCCATGTCTGCAAACAGACGCAGAACAATTCTCTCTTCACTGAGGCTGGTTGCCTCAGTCAGATCGGTGCCGACCCACAGCCAGTTTTCGGCAATTGCGATGGGCTTTAGAGTGTCAAGCAAGACCGTTTTGCCAACGCCCCGGAGTCCGGTAAGCACCATGTTGTCGAGTATGACTTCCTGCTTAAGCAACTTCCGAAACTCATTTTTCTCTTCATCTCGACCCGCAAGATAGAGCGGCATGTGACCTGCGCCGGGGCGAAACGGATTGGTTGGGGTCAAATCATCTGGCACAAAAAACTCCTGGTGAATTAAATTTAGCCTTAAAGGTTAATTTACACATCATTGAAGACTGCGTCAAGCATATTTTGGAGATTGGTTCTCCGTTGCTGCTTGTCAATCCTGCGTCCGACGCCGACAAGCGATTCCGGACCAAAGGTCCATTCGTTCGCATCGCCTGGCCCAAAGCGGAGCGGCGGGCCAGGTCAACGAGTCCAAACAAATCGCCACTGAGTTCTCTGTCCGCTTCACTTCTCTGCAATTCGCTTCACCCGTTTCCACGACTTACGCTGAACCAATACACTCTGCTGCGCGAGGGTCAGTATGCTTAATTCTTGCAAGGCAGAGTTTGTTTCTGCCTGCATTGTTGAGCTGCGGGATGTGTCCTGGTTAGAATGAGACTCCTTTCTCCCCGAGTTGCACGTTCCGTTTGCCGAGCCAGTTCTCACATCCCATCAACAGGTTACGTTCCGTCATGGCTGTGCTGCAGATAGTCGTCCCCAGTGAAGCGAAGGAATTTATTCAATTGTCGCAGGGCACGATCCGGATCGGTCGGAGCGAGGACAGCGACATACGGTTGACGACCGCCGCCTCCAGCAAATCGCATGCGACCCTTGAGTGCTTCGGATCCCACTGCCTGGTGACAGATCTCAGGAGCCGTAACGGGACGATCGTGAATGGAATTCGTATCAACCAGGGCCATAAACTCAAGGACGGTGATGTGCTTGATTTTGGTGGTACAAAATTTGTCTTTCTGGATAAGGCAATGGAATCGGACGGGGCATTGGGTTCGTCGAATAGTCGTCCTGCAAATCCGTCGAAGGTGTTGACGCCGCTGCCTGACAGTCTTGATCCGGAACGATCCATCCACCGGACGATCGTGCGAACCGGTGACGTCGTGAGTTCTCATGATCTGCACCAGTCGCGAGGCATTGACGGGCCGCGTGTGATCGCGACCATCAACATGCACGACCTGCCGCTGGCGACATGGGATGTCAAAGATTCCACACGTAAAATTTCGTATGTGATCAGGCTGACCGAATCAATTGTCGCATTTCACCAGCATGGCCGAATCAATGACGTGGTGCATGTTCTGCTGGAACTATTCCCGGCGGCGTCACACGCGATCATCGGCATCGATGATACATCCGTCGATGGATTGAGCATAATCGCGGCCGTCTCACGAATTGACGACGACATCGTATTCCTCTGTTATCCGCTGATGCATCGATCCGTCACGGACGGCGAAGGACTGCTGGTCACTGATCATTGGCGAAATGATCCAAACACCAGGCCAAAACTCACCGAATTGAATCGACAGTCGTTACTATGTGTACCTGTCCCGGGTCCGGATCAAACTTGCCAGGGTGTCATTCAGTTGCAGGCAAGTGATCCTGGTCGCCCATTTTCTCCACAAGACCTCGAGCGTCTCGCCGTTCTTTCTCATGTCCTGGGAGCCGCACTTCCGGGATTTCGGCATCCTGCATGACTGAGCCAATTCCATCGGTCGTAGACATTCTGGGTGCTGGCGGCGTCATTGCTCGCAGGCTGAAGGATTACGAACCGCGTCCTGAACAACTTGAAATGGCATTGGCCGTCGAGTCGGCTCTGACCAAACGGCACCATTTGATTGCCGAAGCAGGGACTGGTGTCGGCAAGAGTTTTGCCTATCTGATCCCCGCCATTCTTGCTGCGCAGGCCGAGCAGGGAGCTGACGGCAAAAAGAAACGTCGCATCATCGTTTCGACGCACACGATCAGTCTGCAGGAGCAGTTAATTCAGCACGACATTCCGTTTTTACAGTCCGTGTTGCCCGTCGAATTCTCAGCGGTGCTGGTCAAAGGCCGCGGAAATTACATCAGTCTGCGGCGACTCGACAAGGCCGTGCAGCGTTCGTCTCAGAAATCTCTGTTCGAACCGGAGGGTCAGCAACAGCTCGCCAAAATCCGCCAATGGGCTCACAAGACCACCGATGGCAGTCGCTCAGATCTGGCGTTTCAGCCAAAACCGGATGTCTGGGACGAAGTGCTCAGCGACCACGGTGACTGCCTGCGGAAGAAGTGTCCCACTCACGACAAATGCTTCTACTACGCGGCGCGCCGCCGTGTCTGGAATGCCGACCTGCTGATCGTGAATCATGCCTTGTTCTTTTCGGATCTGTCACTGCGGCGTGACGATGCCAGTATTCTGCCGGAATACGACACCGTGATTTTCGACGAAGCACACACGATCGAAAGTGTGGCCGCCGATCATCTGGGACTCAAGGTCACTGAGGGACAGGTCGATTATCTGTTGAATAAGCTGTACAACGAACAGGCAAATCGCGGATTACTGATCACGCACAATCTGAAAGACGCTCAACAGCAGGCGTCGAAAATCCGATCGGTCGCGATTCAGTACTTTATGGACACCGGCGAATGGGCAGACCGCTTTTGTAAGAAGAATGGTCGCCTCATGCGCCCGATTGATGTGACAAATGAACTGACGCCGGAACTCAGTCGCCTGGCCATCATGATCGGTGAAGCCGCTGCCACCGCAAAGACCGAAGCTGATCAGGTGGAACTCAAGTCCGCCAGTGACCGCTGTAAAATCCTGGCAGATAACATTCAGTCCTGGACGCGGCAGTCGATCGAAAACTCGGTCTACTGGGTGGAGCGAGCTGGAACCTACAGGCAACGCTTATCGTTGATGAGCGCGCCGGTGGAAGTCGGGCCGATCCTCCGCGAACATCTGTATAACGCCATACCGTCCGTCATTATGACCAGTGCCACGCTGGCGACGGGTGTCAAGAATTTCAGTTTCTTTCGATCCCGCATCGGCCTGACCGAAGGCAGTGACATTCGACTCGGCAGTCCGTTCAACTACGAAGCCCAGACGCGGCTGATCCTTTCCTCGAATATGGCCGATCCGTCGGTTGACCCCAAACGATTTGAACAGCAATGCTGCGAAAGAATTCAACGGCATCTGCTGGACACACAGGGCCGCGCCTTTGTGCTCTTCACAAGTTATTCAATGATGCAGTTCTGCGCCGAACGCCTCACCGGCTGGCTGGCGCAACACAACTTGTCACTTTATTGTCAGGGAAAGGGCCTGCCGCGATCGGCCATGCTCGATCGGTTCCGAGCTGACGAACGCGCGGTGCTGTTCGGAACCGACAGTTTCTGGCAGGGCGTCAACGTTCCCGGTGATGCGTTGCAGAATGTGATTATCCCGCGATTGCCGTTCAGCGTCCCCGATCATCCTCTGCTGGAAGCTCGACTCGAAGCCATTCGAGCCCGCGGAGGCAATCCGTTTCGGGATTTTCAGACACCGGAAGCCATCATCAAGCTGAAACAGGGCTTCGGTCGACTCATCCGCCATCGCAACGACACCGGTCGCGTCGTCATCCTCGACCCGCGCGTGCTGACAAAACCGTACGGTCGATTGTTCATCGCCAGCCTGCCAAAATGCCGGACGGAAATCGACAATGGTGAATCCATTGAACCGATCGAGGCTGATAATTCATAGGTTGCTGTTCACTGTCGTTTCAAATCGAAATCTGACGCGATGCGGACGTTCTGCGAATTCTGTTACTGGCTGACAGACTCGGATCTCCACCACCACAAGGTCTCAGAAAAATGCGATTCTCGTACAAGCCTGTGACGGCGACGCTTGCACTTTATCTTATGTTGACGCAGGTGGCTGCGGCGGACTCGTATCTCGGAGGCAGTGCGACGGCGGATGGGAGTCCAGGAGAGTTCAACACAGCGGAATTGGAAAACACCCGGGCGAAAGAAGTTCGTGCAGTTCAGCGTGATGCTTTGCCGGGCGAACTGCTGTATCAGAAAGTGTTCAGGCAAGCATCCTCTGATGTCGGAGCCTTCACTATCGAAGAGAAAACTGATCGCCTGCTCATCTCGCTTCATGACAAACCCGCAGTGCAATTTGTCTTTCGCGACGAAAAGATTCTGAGGCCGTACTTTGCCGCCGTTCACGCACCGAATGGTCTGCAGGTGACGCGCAATCATCCGCCGATTGCGGACACCGACGCCGCAGATCACGACACCATGCATCCCGGCCTCTGGCTTGGATTTGGTGACGTCAGCGGTAATGATTACTGGCGAAACAAGTCTCGGATCGAACACCTGCGATTCACGGAACCCCCCGGCGCAAAGGGAGACGAGTTGAAGTTTGCCACCGAATCGCAGTTGCTGGCGTCGGACGGACAGCCGTTGTGCCGCATGGTCTGTCGGTTCACTCTGGTATCCCGACGATCCGGCTGGCTGCTCATCTGAGATACGGTCTTTCATGCCGACAATCGCGATGTCGTATTCGGCGATCAGGAAGAAATGGGCTTTGGTGCTCGAGTCGCCACCCCGATGACGGAAAAGAACG
>JAYTAK010001308.1:0-2478 GCA_043737515.1 Candidatus Kuenenia sp.
TGCGGGTTCATATCCCACTTCGGCGGCGCAATGCCAAGGGGCTCAAAGAGTCGAGGCTGAAGATAGTCCACTACGGTCTGGCCGGTGACTTTCTGGACGATGGCCGACAGCATGAAGGTGGCTGGCGTGTTGTACAGGAAATGCGTTCCTGGCTTGTGCGGCACTGGATGCGCCAGAAAGGAATTGATCCACGCGGACTCGTTGCGGAAACTGACTTCGTCCGCATGGCCCGTGGACATCGTCAACAAATCACGAACCCGCATCGCTTTGAGGTTGGCCGATACATCTGACGGAGCGTCCTCCGGAAAAAACCTGAGCACCGGGTCATCGATCGATAATTTGCCTTCGGCCACGGCCAGTCCAACTGCTGTCGAAGTGACGCTCTTGCTGAGCGACCAAAGTACGTGTGGCTTCTCGGCCGACTCCGGCTTCCACCATGCCTCCGCGACAACATGACCGTGGCGGACGAGCATGAAACTGTGCATCGACTTCACTTCGTGATCGGCAGTCCGCACAAAGTCGAGAATCGCAGTTGACGAGACTCCCTGAGCTTCAGGCGTACTTCGCGGAAGCGATTTCAAAAGAGGCTGCGCAGACTCCTGCGTGAAACCCTGCGACGAAGTCACGATCAGGATGAGTGCCGCCACGATGTTGGTAAACTGAGTTGGCATTAATTGACATCCAAATAAGGGAAGAAAGTTCACGGCCAATCGGACGCTGATCCATATCGACGGCGTCATGTTTTAATCATGGCCCGATGGGGACAAGGCCGGGACAAGCTCCGCCGTAGACGGAAGTGGGTTGCAGCATGAAAAAGTCCATTTAAAAACGTCACACTTCCCGCTGCGCTCACTTTTGAGTCTTCTTGCTGAGTCTCTTCAGGGATTCTTCAATGGCGTCACATTCAGCGAGGTAGTCGCTTGCCCAGTACTGAGCTTGAGCGCGGTCCAGCTTTTTGACGTCTAACTGGCCACCACCTGGCAACGAATACTCGACTTTTCTCGTTGGCAGATTCATTGTTCCAAATTCTTTTCTGTTCCCTTTGATGCACAAACCGTCACCGGATTCATTGACGGCACGGATGATGAATTTTCCTGGGCCCGCGACGTTCAATATTTTTGCAAGGTTACGGTGAGACTCGACGTCGCAGGGAATCGTCGCAATGACCGATGATGGCGCGTCCGGCACTTTCTTTTGAAGAAAACCGATGTCGAATTCCAGATTGCACTTTTTGGATAACAGCGGACTAACGCTCACCAGTCGAGCGAAGTAGAGCGCTCTCCATCGATTGCGTTCTTCCTGCTCCTTTTTTTTGTCAATCACTTTTACGCGATATTTCCTGGTTAGCCTATCGACCACGCTCTTGCCTGCTCTCGGCTTCAACTCTTTTCCGGGAAATGTCGCATACGGTTTGTCCTGAATTAACGCCCAAATTTCCTCCGGATCGCCGCCCTTCCATTGACGCGGGAGGTAGTAGGTCTCGACTTTTATTTCTCGGTACATGGGAACTACGTTTGTATCGACGAATCCCAACTCGAGTTTGGCGTCTGGCGGAAATGGTGTGGCGTCCCAATCGGGAGTATTCTGTAATGGGTCCAGCAGGATGACATGTGGCCAACCCGGCCAGCGAAGTGTATTTGCATCATCCGAGAAAAAACTGCAATGGTCCAGGATGCAATCTTCAAACGAACAATTCCGTATGCGTCCGAACTTCCAGTCCTTCAAATTCGTGCGGGGCCCGAATCCACAGCCTCTGAAAGTCCCCGTAAATTCACAGTTCTCGAATCTCGCCCCGTGAAACTGAAATCCATTCAATGGCGGTGTTGCTTTGATGGTGCAGTCTTTGAACGTGGCATTTGAAATGACGATGTGTTGACCGCTTGTGCGGAATTCAACATTGCATCGTTCAAGTTTGGCATTCGTTATGAAATGAATGAGATCACTCTTTCCCAGTTTAACGACTTCATCCTTTATCGTTTTGTTTTGGATGCGAATATTCATGTGCGAATCCAGTGATGCTGAAGAAGGGACGGAATTCGACCCCGGCCAACCATGTCAGTGGTTCGCCGGGACTCTTTGTCCTTTACAGCCTACATATTGATCTCAAACCCCTCACGGTTTTCTCGCGCGAGGAATGAATTCGCCTGATCGTCGCCGGTGATTTCTCGCTTGGCGGCGTCCCAGTTGAGGGGGCGGTTCAGACGCATGGCGATGTTGCTGAGGTGGCATATTTCCAGCATGCGGTTGTGGGTCCAGACGTCGGAGATCGGTTGCTTGCGAGACTTCATCGCTTCGATGAAATTGGCGGTGTGGTTCTCGCTGACTTTGCCGCCGTAGACCTCTTCGATGGCGTTTTCTGGCAGAGGCTTGTCTTTCAGGTCCTCCACAGGTTTGCCGGCGATCTTGCCTCGGTTGACGAAGAACCGACCTTCCGTGCCTTCGAACAGAATGCCGTTGTCGCCTTCGCTGGTGATGATC
>JAYTAK010001309.1:0-2478 GCA_043737515.1 Candidatus Kuenenia sp.
CCAAGGGAGCCCCGATCGTGCTGAGGCGGGGTCCGAGTTTCTGGCTGGGTGACAAGGCCACCGCAGGGGTTTGCGTCCACACGCCGCCTGCGGGCGAAGATCCGATCGCCGATGGGAAGGATGCGAAGGGAAACTGGGAAAAGACCATCTACATCGAGCTGATCGTGGACGGCGAGATCATCGACCTGAACCGCATTCCGCTCCCCGCCGATACCCCGATCATCGACGAGCGGTTCAAGGAAGGCATAACTGGGTCGTTCGGCGGCAGCGGGTAAGGTCGGCGATGCGTTACCGACTGGTTACAATCGGTGGCCGCACCGTCGATTACAATAAATTTCGCGTTCTCTGCGCCCCGCATTACATTGAGGAGGATCAACATGCGAGTCCCTACTGTCGTTTTGTTTCTGGGTTCTGCATGCCTGCTCAGCGCGAATCTCGCATCGGGCCAACCCAGCGAGGGAGTGCCGGCGAAGTCGTCGCTTGCGGCTCGCATGGTTGTGGACGAACACGAACACTGCTTTACCGTTCGGTTCTTCCTCAAGAACGATTCGGATCGAGATGTTGAAGTCACTTACGGAAGAGGCGGCAGCGGACTGCAGGTTGTGCCGGTGTTCCGTTTGGGTGGCAGCGGAGACGTTTACATTACTCCTCCGACTTACCTCCGCCCTGCGAGTCGTGCCTTACGGCCGGATGTCATGCCGATTCCCGCGGGGAAGGAGATTCTGTACGGGACTTTTACGATGGGATATCCGCGGAGCAGGGACGTAAGCAATGATGAAATCTCTGCGACCATTCAATTTCAGGAACCGAAGTTGACACTCAGAACGAAGCCGGTGCGATTGAAGATCCCCGCTCAGAAATCGGATACGGCCGCAGTCGTCGCGACCATCGACAGCCCCAAAGCACCCGATCTCCCTGGGGCGTGGGTGAATTCAGACAACGGCGATCTATCGCTACGGCTGCGTTTCAAGTCAGCACTTCTGGCAACTCAGGACAGCATTTTCGTCATTGCCGAGATTCGCAACAACACAGCTCGGCCGGTGACGATCTTGCGTCCCTTTGGCGACCCCTATCCTGCGGAAGCGGGTCAGATCAAAATCTGGGGTGAGCAAGGGCGAATCGAGTACATCGGGCCCGTACCGGATTACGATCTGAACAAGACGTCGTTCATCACACTGGAAGCAAAGGAGATCGCCGCCGATACGCTGGAACTTCCTGTTCGCAACTTCGCGGAGACGGGTAAGGCAGGAAGCTATGCAGTGCGGTACGACTATTCGTACCGGGGAACTTGGGACGAAATCGTTGCGAAACAGGGCGTCAAAGGGATCTGGCACGGGGCAATTTGCAGCCGCGAGATTCAACTGAAGAAGCTGGAAGGGGTCGCCCAGGCACCGCGACCGAGCCAGGAGCAATTGAACGCGGATCTTCGCAAGCTGTTGCCGCTCGCCGGGATTCTGAACGAGAAGCCGGACGATGCGACCGCGCGGCAGGAAGCGGCGGGGTTGGCGATACGGCTCGCGCCCCACCTGCCCGGGAATCGGATGGTCTGGGAGGTTCTCATCAAGATGCGAACACTGAAAGACGGAATGTCGTTGCCGGACGCGGAGGAGTTGCTAGGGTCACCGGCTCGGAAGTCGGAAAAGTTCGTCGTCTGGTATGCTCATCCGGACAGTAAGCATGTCACGCCCTACCTGCGCGCCAATGTCCAGAAGCTGCGCGCCAATGTCCAGGCCACTGTCCAGAAGGACGGACTGGCGGAATGGACGCTCACCAACCAATGAGGGCCGCGGAACCAGACGTTGCAGCAGCACGGCGGGGCGTGATTCGTTTCTGGGAGTTCATAGCTGATCGGTGCCCCGCCGCTGCTGAGCTTGGTCGTTCGGCGGATGGAACGGGGCGCCTGATTCAGGAAAGGAATATAGATACATGCAACTGCTCACCAATTGGTCAATTTATGTTTTAGCTCTTGGCGTCTTCCTCATTTGCTCGGTTCAGGCATACGCCCAGCCGCTGATTGATACGACTCAAAGCATCGAAACGACGGTGATCAATTCGGATTACGTCTTCATCGCCAAACTCGTGAATTTCCGCCCTAAGAAAGAAGGGAGCGACCGTTGCGCGCATGAGGGCACCATCTCCATTGAAGACACGTTGAAGTGTGAACTCTTTCGGGACGAACCGTACCGCGCGCTGAATGTTGACCTCCCGTACCGCGAATCGGTGCTTCAGGATTGGAAGGCACGTTCCAGTCGTTTGCTTGTCGCATTGACCAGCTTCCATGGCGAACAGAATGTCGTGATCGAATTGGCTCCGGCGACGCTGGAAGTCATGACGGCGGATGTCAAGCTGCTGCGTGATCCGGAAGCGGTGATTCGGACAGCCCGGGCGGCCGTGAAACGTCTGCCTGCCAACGTCAAGCGGGTCCATACATTCGATTTGACTGTTCCGCGCGAAGTTGTTGCCAAGACGAGATGGGAT
>JAYTAK010001310.1:0-2477 GCA_043737515.1 Candidatus Kuenenia sp.
TATGCTGGCGTTCTTCAATCCGGGCAAACGCTTCCAGCAGAATATCGGCGATCGCAAAACTGCCTGTGTCGCCCTGTGATTCCAGAATCGAAAAGATCCGGCGTTCAGCACTTTGCAGCAGTCCTTCAACGTCATCAGTGGCTTCGTAGCTATCGCTCAGAATTTCTGTACATGCATAGATCAGACTTCGCTGCATCCATTTTTCACGGACGATGGTGGCGTAGTATCGCACATGTGCCGCGTGTGGCACGGCTTCCAGAATGTGGGCCAAATAGGCAGCGCCGCCGACGCTCTCGAAATCACCGCTACGGACGAGTTCTTCGGCCAGCGTGATGGCATCGATACCGCGAATCCCGTTTTCATACAGCCGATGGATGGCGGAATACATCTTCTGGTGAGCGTCGCTGTAGAAATGATCGGCCTTGAGCGATTCGCCGACTTCATCGATGGCTTCGTTCATCAGCAGAATACTGCCCAGCACGCCGCGTTCGGCGTCCAGATTCTGCGGAGGAAGTTTAAGTCTGTCGTCTGCCATCGGTTCTGACTTCCCGCGATCTCCTGCACAGCGAAAACATGCCGCTGCATCCAGAAAAAATCCTCAGACAACTGAATGCCTGAGGATTTTGATTTGCCATACGAGCGGCAGAATTTGAGACTCTGCTGCTGCATTACCGTTCCATCGACATCCAGAAATCTGCATGTCGGCTTGGAGTGGGTGCGAATGCTGACGCATTCTGGTTCACCAATCAGCCGCTGGTCGCTGAAGGAACAACCCACACTTTGACTTCGCTCTGCACTTTTTCGTGGAACTTCAGTTTCACGGTGTACATGCCCAGCTCTTTGATCGGACCATCAAGACGCACATGTTCGGCATCGACGGGATGTCCGGCAGCCTTGAGTGCTTCGCTGATATCGCGAGCCACGACCGAACCGTACAGATGATTGTCTGCCGTTGCGTGTGCTTCGATCGTCGCACTGTACTTGCTGACGGCATCAGCAATTCGTTGCAACTGCTTGACGCGACCCGTTTCGATCGCGGCCAGTTGTACTTTGTGTTTTTCGACCATGCGCTTGTTGTGCAGCGTCGCCACCGTCGCTTTGCCCTGGGGCAGAAGGAAGTTGCGGGCATATCCGGGCTTGACCCGCACGATATCACCACGCTGACCAAGATTGTCAACGTCGTGTACAAGGAGTACTTCCACGTTGCGTGAAGTAGTTGGAACTGCTCGAGCCATCGGAAACCGATTCCTTATTCACTATTCCTGATCGACCGGTTCCGTCACTGGAAACCACCGTCCGATCATTCGAAGTCATCATCAAAATGTCGCGAATCACAGATTCCTCAGAATGGAACCTCGTCGCCCCCACCGGAGGGCATGTCATCATAAAATGTCTGATCAGGAGACCGATAGGAATCTCCCTCACCGCTGCGGTCGTGTCCGCTTTCATTCACACGGCTGTCGTTTCCACGGCCTGCCGGAGGCTTGGAAGCCGGTGAAGCCGGTCGCGCTGGTCCGCGTGACGCCGTGTTTCCCGCACCACTTGCAGCTGCACCTGTTGAACCGCCACCACCGCCACCTGAAGCACTACCACCGCCGCCACCGTCGCGACTTCCAAGTAACTGCATGCCGTCGGCAACGACCTTCAACTTTGAACGTTTTTGACCCGTCTCTTTATCTTCCCAGGAATCCAGGGTCAGTCGGCCTTCAATGAGAACCGGTCGACCCTTAGCCAAATACTCGCCTGCGATCTCCGCCGTGCGACCCCACAACGTGACCTCAACAAAAGTGACTTCTTCCTTCCGCTCATTCGTTTTGCGATCGGTCCACTGACTGTTGACTGCAAGCGAAATATCGCACACTGCGGTACCACTGGGAATGTACCGCACTTCCGGGTCACGCGTCAGATTGCCAACCAGAATGACTTTATTGAATGAGGCCATGAGTCGCTCCGTTTCATACTCGACACCGATGTGAGTGGCGGAAAACGTCAGTCACTGAAATTTATTCTTCGTCGTCAACAGACGGGACTTCATCGCGTCGGCGGTCACCCCGTCCGCGTTCCGGTCGTTCACTTTGCGGGGCTTCCTGCGGGACTGCTCCAGTGCCCGTGATGGACGCGACTGTTGCATCGAAGATGTGTTGTGAATGGGCGATGATCATCTGGCGGATGATCGTCTCGTTCAACTGACACTGGCGAATGAGCGTTTTCATTCCGGCACCACGCATCGTGAAGCATACGATGTAGTGCAGGCCCTTCTTCATGCCCTGAATTTCATAGGCGAGTTTGCCGTCCTGCCATGGGCGGTGTGCGACGACTGTCGCCCCGGCTTTGGCAAGTACAGACATGATTTCGCTGATTACGGCGTCCTGGTCAGTCGCAAATTTGCCACTATCGACAAGGAACATGCCTTCATAAAAGTGCTGACGCACTGGATTTTCTGCTACGGCTGACACGAAAGGACTGCTCCTGAAAAA
>JAYTAK010001311.1:0-13151 GCA_043737515.1 Candidatus Kuenenia sp.
TCCGAAGGGGAAGCTGCTCGTAACGATGCGGACTATTCGTACGTTGCCGCGTGGGAATTTCAGAGTGGTGGTGCAGAACCGATTTTGCACAAGGAACCGCTGGTCTTCGAAAACGTCAAGCCTTCGACCAGGAGTTACAAATAATCATGAGCACTGATTTGTTAAATTTGAATCTCCGCATCTGGCGTCAGGCCGGCCCAAACGACAAAGGCGGTTTCAGAACGTATCGTCTCAACGGCGTCAGCACGCACATGTCATTCCTTGAAATGCTGGACGTGCTGAATGAGCAATTGATCGCTCAGAAAGAAGAACCGGTCGAGTTCGATCACGACTGCCGTGAAGGCATCTGCGGCATGTGCAGCCTGATGATCAACGGACAGGCGCACGGTCCGGACAACGCGACAACGACGTGTCAATTACACATGCGTCGATTCAATGACGGCGATACCGTGACGATCGAACCGTGGCGAGCGGCCGCGTTTCCGGTTCTGCGCGACCTGGTTGTCGATCGTTCGGCGTTTGATCGCATCATATCGGCGGGCGGATTCGTTTCGGTCAACACCGGCAACGCACCGGACGGCAACGCGATTCTGGTCGCCGGAGTGAAGCAGGAAGTCGCGATGGACGGCGCCGCCTGTATCGGCTGTGGAGCCTGCGTCGCAGCCTGCAAGAACGCCTCGGCGATGCTGTTCGTATCCGCAAAAGTGTCGCAACTCGCAATCCTGCCCCAGGGTCATCCGGAACGCAACGCCCGCGTTATCAACATGGTGGCTCAGATGGATAAAGAAGGTTTCGGCTCCTGCACGAACACCTCCGAATGCGAAGCCGCCTGTCCCGCAGAAGTTTCCGTGGCCCATATCGCCAGACTGAATCGCGAATATCTGCGGGCGTCGATTTTTGCGGAGACTTAACGGTCCTGTATCCAGTGAGCAAAGGGAAGCGCATCATGAACGGGCCAGGCAACGTGCCGCAACCAATTCCGTATCAAGGAAGCAAACGCCTGCTTGCCCCGGAGATACTGCGATGTTTTCCCATGCAGGTTCAACCGCTGGTGGAGCCCTTCGCTGGGTCGGCGGCAATTTCAATTGCTATGGCGGCATCAAAACGAACAACTGACCTCACGGGGCAGTTGTCATGAAGCGGACCGTGGCCTTACCACGCTGCGGGATCGAGACCGTAGAAATCGCGTAGGACGCTGTATGCCTCAGCATGATGCAGTCGCAGATCACCCGGACGTTCAAAGAATGATTCGGTAATCACGGCGAAGAACTCCGTTGGATTCGTCGCTCCGTAACAATCAATGAAACCGTGATGTCCGCGATGGCAGTTTTCGACAAGACGCTCGAACTCCGGCCCCAGAACCGAGACCCAGCGGTCGTGTTGCTCTTTGGTTTTCAGCGGGGGCGTCCCGTCGGTGATGCGCCCGTTCATCATGTCCAGTTGATGAGCGAACTCGTGCAGCACGAGATTGTGCCCGGGAGTTTCCTTTCGTCCGCCCGCTTTCGCATCTGTCCATGACAGAATCACCGGACCGCGCCACCAGGCTTCTCCCAGTCGAGGCTGACCGCCTTCGAGTACCAGCCCGTTACCGGAATGGTGTGCTCCCGGAGCGACATAGCCGGTTGGATAGACCAGAATCGACAGCACATGATCGAAGTACAGATCTTCCTCCATTCCCACGACCATCAGACAGGCCTGAGCCGCGATCGTGACTTTGATTTCGTCGGTCATGATCAGTCCGCCGCAGCCTTCCCAGTTCTTTTCCGCAACAAAGATCCGAACCAGCTTTCGCAGCCTTTGCTGCTGCTCATGAGTCAGGTATTGGTCATGCGCGACATTGCGACGGATCAGTTCGTCCCAGCCTTCCGGAAACGGCGTCGCCAGAATCCTGGCTCGGCGGCGATTCTTGAACCAGTTAAAAATCATTTCGGTGGACTGGCTTTCAAAAACGGGGATTGAATTGAACCTACTGGCTCGCTGACAACGAGTTGGTGTCGGGTGCGACAGGGCTGCGCAAATCGGGTCTATCAGCGCGGCTTTCGTGGCTGACCGCCGCGCATGGAAGTGTAACGCAATCCGGTTTTCCGCAGATCACCCGTTGCCGCTGGATTCTGAAGGAATCGTCGCTGCAGAGACGTGCGCTTGTCAAACGCTCGAATCGCGCCATGATACGTCGAGTTTCTTTCGGAGTTATGTTCGATGAATCAATATGCATTCGTTGCGGCGTTGATGTTCCTTGGTGCTTTTGTCCAGCCTGCCCTGAGTCCTGCGCAGGACGATGGCTCACCGGAACTCCGCGTGATGAGCTTTAATATTCGGTACGGCACGGCCGACGATGGCAAGGATCGCTGGGCCAATCGTCAGGAACTTGTCGTCACGGTTATCAAGGCCTTTGTGCCTGATCTGATGGGGACTCAGGAGACACTGCCGTTTCAGGCGAAATACATTAACGAGCAGCTTCCCGAGTACACGTACGTCGGCTGGTCGCGGGATCAAAGCGAAACTGGCGAACAATGCGGGATCTTTGTGCGCACGGAACGCTTCACGATCATCGAGTCCGGTCAGTTTTGGCTGAGCGAAACGCCTGACGAAAAGTTTTCGAAGAGCTGGGATTCGTCACTGCCGCGCGTGGTGACGTGGACTCGACTCAAGGACAAGCAGTCAGCAGATCGCGAGTTCCTCTTGGCCAATACGCACTTTGATCATCGAGGAACGGAGGCCCGAAAACAGTCGGCAATGCTGTTGCGCCGTCGGCTTTCAGAGATGGCTCCGAAGCTGCCGATCGTCGTGACGGGCGACTTCAATTGCGATCAGGGATCGGAACCGTATCAGCAGTTGCTTGGAGAAAACGTCTTAGCAGATTCGTTTCGAGTACTTCACCCAAAACGTGATGGGAACGAAGGCACCTTCCACGGTTTCCGCGGTACGCCCGGTGAGGAACGAATCGACTGGATTCTGGCAACTGAACAATTCAAACCGACACAGGCCGCAATCGATCGTTCGAACGCTGACGGTCGCTATCCGTCAGATCACTTTCCCGTGACGACCGTGTTTCAGTGGCTGGAATGATTGGTGTCATCAGGACCTTCGCCACCGCATCGTGTGTCCGCCTCCTGTCTGGCAGAATTTGCACGAATGACATCACACGGAAGAAATGGGAACGAGCCCGCCGGAAAGAATTCGGATTCGCAAATCTTTAGTACATCAGGCATCGGGATTGCTTCGTGATACTGGCCTCCGAGGGGGAACGTATTTTCAAGCAGCGGGAATCCAGCCGTCTTCAGGGTGTCTGACGGAAGGGGATCGCATACGGTGGCAAACGGTGGCAACCTGATTTCGTTGCGGAACGGACATGTTCAAGTCCGAATCGATGACGAAACTTACCGGCAACTGAAAGCCCACTACCTCGATCTGGCACTTCGACGAACCAAAGATACCCTGATCTCAGAATTCTACGCCGCCCCATTTGAGCCGTACTTCCTCGGTCAAACGGCAGATGTTCAATATCCTGAGAGAAGTGAACCGGGTTCGAAAGGTGGCAGGATTTGAGCAGATACCAAGTTCGGCGATTTGGCTGAAGAGGCGGATTCTGAAACCATTTATCTGCCCAGAGATCACAATTGCTGCCTGATTTGCGGTTGACCGAGATTGCAACCTGCCCTCAGTTTGAGTCGTCCGTATCTCTGGTTGTGTCACCCATCGAAATTGCGTCTGTAAAGTCAATCAGTCGTTTTCGAATGCTTTCAGGTATGTGACTCCGTAATTCATCAATGGTCTTGATCGACCATTGATCTTGCTTTCCGTGTGACAATTCTGAAAGTGCATTTTTTGCATCATCCGAGACTACTCCGGTAGTCCAGAGTTCTGCTTTGCAGATGCGGAACGTACGCTGCGTGGTCCGGAGCCAATCTTTTAATGCCGGTACAGTCTCGCAAAAAAACTTGCGAACATCCGTTTCGCTTGGCGAGTTTCCTTTTTGATTTGCTTTGCACTCGACTACCAACAGTTCATCGGAACGCAATCCGAAAACGTCAATATCTCGTTTTGTTTCTTTCCAAGTCACCGTTTTGCCAACATACGTTTGTTCGTACCCCATCGATTTCAACACCAATCCCGTCATAACCTCAAAGCCAATTGAACGTAATGCGGTCACAATCGGGTTATCTTTCAGCTTTTCCAGCATTGCTGATAGATCATCAATCTGCGTTTCCTCAAGCTCCGAACTACCGTCATTGAAGTTTTGAATAAGGCGTTCCACTGAAGCCATTGCATCCAACGCAGCGTTTCCGTAGAGCTGTGACAGGTTTACTGTGAGAAACCCTTTACTCTTTGCGAGGATCCATGCGTCTTTCGTGAATCCTGTTGCGGCAAAAACACCCAACATTCGCTGAGGCTTCTTGCCGCGGTGGGACGCGCGTACTACTCGATCATAAAATGACTCAACGTGGTCCACAGAAACGACTTCACTGAAACAATCGATCACAACGGGACAAGATACTGCCTTCTGAGTTTGCGTTTTCTGCGTTGACAGCGGTGCCAAATACGAGAACGCCGAACCGGAAAAGATCTGGTTATTGAACTCCGTGTACGGCTGCTCTTCAGTTGGAAGCTCAATCTGATTCCAGCCAAACATATTTTGCTGTGAGAGAGTTCGGCACAGAACTCTGCATAGCAGAGCATCAATTTGAAGCCTCCGAGCTTTTGCAACGGCTTCTTGGTGGATTGCGTTGTCGTCTTTCGTCCACCTGAGGACTAGCGATTTCCAGTTGGGGATGTGTTCATTGAATAGCTCAATGCCGAGTTCTTTCAGCGCTTGTATTTCTTCGCCGAAGTCTGGTCGGCGACTGCTGTCCGTATCGTCATTGCTTGTCGAAACTGCTAACAATCGAACTGCGTCGATCCAGTTCAAAAGCTTTCGGTCTTTCAATACGTCAAGACACCGAACCAGCCCTCGTCGGTCATTTTTGATCAATACAT
Organism: Candidatus Kuenenia sp.; assembly: GCA_043737515.1. Classification (GTDB taxonomy): domain Bacteria; phylum Planctomycetota; class Planctomycetia; order Planctomycetales; family Planctomycetaceae; genus SXXK01. Next base: position 4,978 of record JAYTAK010001311.1, read on the forward strand.
TTCGGACTAGCCCAAAGAACTCCGCGTTGCCGACAAAACTGCTTCGTGCAAACAGTCTTTCGTTGCGCTGCAATTTCAACCGTTCTGTTCGCCAAATCTCTTTGTGTTTGCTCGCACGTCCGAGAATTTGTCGTGCTGTGGCATTTGGAATTCCTGATGCCAGAAGTCGTTGAATCAGCGATGAAGAACTGACAACTTCGTCCGGTTTCAGGACTGCCAATAATTTAACAATAGTCTGCGAATCGCTCATTTCCGATGCCCCAACCAGCCAAGTAGCCGCTGTCACACTGCGCTTAATATAGAGTTCTTTATTCATCTAGCTATTGAGGTATGACGTAAACGGTTGTCTGTCAATGGGTTACGGTGTGCTTTCTTGGCTCGTCAATGTCACACTGACCTCGACTTCGGCTCAGTATCCCCAATCCTCATGCTTCAACGGTGCTGAATTCAACAGCTTTCGCAGCGATCGCCACTGTGGCAAATGCTTGTCCATGATAACAATGAAGCGGTCGTTGTGGTGGCGTTCGATGAGGTGGGCGAGTTCGTGAACGACGATGTACTCGATGCATTCGAGCGGCTTTTTGGCGAGTTCCAGATTCAGCCAGATGCGTTTTGACTGAGTGTTGCAACTTCCCCATTTGGTTTTCATGCGGCGAATCCCCCAATTGGTGGCCTCAACACCGATGATTTCCTGCCATCTGGCAAACAGGTTGTCAGCTTCAGCCTTCAGCTTCGAGCGATACCAACGTGACAAAGCAGCTTCGCGTTGATCCGGCGTGCTGTCGGAAGGGGCGTAAAGGCGGATCGTCGAAATTCCGGTTTGTTCAATTCGGATTCGTCCCTCATTCGAAATCAGACGAAGGCGGTACCGTCGGCCGAACAGAAAGTGAGTTTCGCCCGTCACCATGTCGCGTTGTGACTGGCGAGGTTGCTTTTCAAAGCTGGCTTGCTGACGTTTGATCCAACCTAGCTTGTCGATAACGGCCAAACGAACAGCGTCGTTGCTCATCACCTTTGGAGCGGCAACTCGGACGCGACCCTTGGGAGGGTAGACCGCAAGGTGCAGGTTTTTGATCGACTTTCGGACGACCTCAACTCGCATACCGTTGACGTTCATGATGAATTCTTCAGTACTCATTCTGATTCTTTACCAAATCGAGCACACGATCGACCAATGCGTCAGTGACGGAAAGTTCATAGTCCTGTGGCGTTTCGGCAGTGCTTTCGCTGGCGGATGGCGGTGTTCCGATCGGAACTGTGCCTTCCAGTGCCGTCTCAATCGCAATTCGTACCTTCTTGATCTTCATGTCGTTACCACGCCAGCCATCCTGTCGGCTGACACGAACAGCGGTATCAACGGCCAATGCTCTGCCTTCGTTCTTGCCGAGATTGTCGTACAGCGTTCTTCTTGCCGGTGTGTTCATGGAAACAGGGTAGGCACCATGTGACGCCGGAGACATCGCCTTGCGAGTCAGATCCACAAGTTTCTGCAGATACTTCTGATAATCCTCAGCTCCCTTGCGTCGAGCTGCAATCAGGGCATCCAGAAGCTGCGACATCTTTTCGTAGTATTTTGGATTGATCGGCGTTTGTTCGACGATCAGCTTTCGGACGTTGTTTTCAATCGTTTCCGCAACAGCTCGGTCATTCTTGCGGATTCCGTCTGGCAGTGCATCGACAGCGTCCGGTCCACGTTCAACAATCAACTGAATCAGCGACATATCATCGAATTCAGAAATCTTGCGGCTTTCTTCGGCACGAATGTATGTGTCAATCAAGTGCCGCATTGCAGGCTCATACGACTTCAGGTCGATGGCATCACCGCTGTGCTTTTTGATTTCGTCACGCAGCGCCTCGTAGTGCTGAACGTCCTCTTTGATCTGCTGGAATTCCTTGGCCGAATATCCAGCGTCCAGCATTTCGTTGGCAATGTTGGCGTACGCACGGACTAATGCTGCGACGTGCTTGTAAAGTGCAAGTCGTTTGGCTTCGTTGTCCTTCAGTTGAGTTGAATTGCCTGAATCCGAACCGGAGAAATATCGGAAGTAGGCTGCCTGATCCTTTGGAGCTTCAACTGGTTCACACAGTGCTTTGACGGTTTCGCGTGCCTCATCGAGAGCCTCTTTGGCTTTCTGAAGTCGATCTTGAATCAGTCCTCCCACATCTTCAGGGTCGAACTTTTCGAATGCTCCAATCGTGTAATCTTTGATCGATGATTCCAGACTATCGAACAGATTCTTGTAGTCGATGATGTAGCCGTAGTCCTTGTCTTCACCGTCCAAACGGTTCACTCGACAGATTGCCTGAAACAATCCGTGATCCTTCATCTCCTTGTCGATGTAGAGATACGTTGCAGAGGGGGCATCAAAACCGGTCAGGAGTTTGTCCACGACAATCAGCAACTTCATCTGTCCCGGCTCATCAATGAACTTCTTCTTGACGGCCTTCTCAAACTCTTCGACTCGGTTCATGGCCTTGTTTTCAGGCTCACTGAACCAATCGGCCAGCATTTTGCGGTAGATTTCGTATTGCCGAAGCTTTTCGGTCAGCCCTTCGCCAGTTTCCTCCCCCTTGATATCCCGATGCGAAGGCTTGTAAGAAGTCACGATGGCACACTTGCCACCGAGACCGCTCTTGACGAACAGCTCGTAATACTTGCACGCCTGATAAATACTGGCGGACACCAGCATGGCGTTTCCGCGACCGTCCATCAGGCGAGGTCGAGTTGCCATGTCCATCATCACATCGGCAACAATCTTCTCCAGCCGATCCTGACAACTGAGAACCTTTTGCATGGTTCCCCAGCGTTGTTTCAACTGCGCTTTGGCCAAATCTGTCAGAGCTTTGGTTTTGGCTTCGAACCACTGGTCAATCTTGGCCTGGGACGTGATCTTCTGGTCGATGTCACGGGCTTCGTAACGAAGATCCAGAATGACCTTATCTTTCACGCCTTCGTCGAACTTGTAAGTGTGAATGTACCGACCGAAGACTTCCAGCGTCTTCTTCTTGTCGGCCTTCAGCAGCGGCGTTCCTGTGAAACCGATGAAGACGGCATTGGGAAGCAGTGCTTTCATGGCATCGTGAAGTGCTCCCGATTGCGTCCTGTGGCACTCGTCCACAAAGATGTAGAAATCGCCCTTGGCTCGAAAGTCTTTGGGAAGATGCTTCTTCAAGTCTTCAATGAAGGCTGAGATGTCACCGACTTCCTCATCATCTTCCTTGCCGCCGAACTTATGAATCAGCGAACAGATCAGGTTCGGAATCGTCGCATTCAATGTGGCGACAAGATCAGCCCCGCTTTTAGTGCGGTATATCGTTTCGTCGATCCCAGTGAAGACCTTTTCAATCTGTTCATCCAACTCGGTTCGGTCAGTGATGATCAGAACTCGGGAATCCTTGACGTTCTCACGAATCCACTTGGCCAGCCAAACCATCGTCAGGCTTTTGCCTGAACCCTGAGTATGCCAGATGATTCCGCCTTCGCGGCGACGGATAAAATCCTGAGCCGCTCGGATGCCGAAATACTGATTGTGTCGGCAGAGTTTTTTGATACCGCTGTCAAAGACGGTGAAGTTGTGAATCAGTTCGAGGAAGCGTTCTTTCGAGCAAATCTGAAGAGCATGGCGATCAAGTCGACTCTCGACGCTGCTGTCTTCCTTCCATGTCAGGTAGTACTTTTCCGGCGTCTGAATCGAACCGTAGCGAATGCCTTCTGTGTCGTTTCCAGCCATGACCAGTTGCACGGTGCCGAAGAACCGTTCGATGAATTCCTTCCGTTGACTGTCGAGGTTCTGGCGAATACCCTCATTGACAGCAATACTGGAACGCTTGAGTTCCAGAATGCCAAGAGCGATTCCGTTGACATATAGAACCAAGTCCGGCCGCTTCTGATGTTTGCCGTCAACGGTGACTTCCTCGGCGACTCCGAAATTGTTTTTCTGTGGCTCGTTCCAATTGATCAGCCAGACTGTTTGCTTGTTTTCGCCGACGGACTCCTTGATCTTGATGCCGTAGCGAAGCAGACGGTAAATCTCTTTGTTGAGGTCGTACAGGCTCTTCGTCTGGTCGCCAGCAATCTTGTTCACTTCAAACAAAGCTCGGTTGATCAGGGACTCGCTGTAGCCTTGAGTTTCGTTCAAGAACTTTCGCAGGTCGGCCTCTTCGATGTTGCTGTTGTTCGGTCGTTCTTCCCGATTGCCGAGATACGAATAGCCGAGCTGGTCTTGCAGCAGCTTGATGATCCGCCTCTGGGTTGCTCGTTCTCTTTGTCCAATGTCCGTCATAATTGCGTTCCGAAATAGACTCACCGCCGCTGGCAACGACAGAATTGCGATCGCCGGATTGTAACCCAAAGCATCAGAGGTGGATTGTGGATTGCATTCCTCGATGACGGTTTTTGAAGATTCGCATTTGTTTCGACTTACGTCCCCCGCTCGCCGTTGTATTTTCTGGAGTCCACGCCCCGGCGGAGCTTGCCTCCGTCGAGCGCTGATCACCACCAGAAACGTGCCAGACGACGCACCTGGCCACCATGCGGCTTGCCCGCGTGGAGCCATGATCCCATTGATCATCGCTCAACGGGGACAAGCCTGCGTCGTGGCGGAAACATTTCGCTGTTTTCTCTTCTGGTTCTGATCATCGCTCGATGGGGACGAGCCCCATCGTGGCGGACGCCCGTGGCTACGACATGTCGTCGCTGTGGGGACTGGGATTGCGGCGGCTGCGAGTCGGTTTTCCAGTTCTTCGGTCATCAGATGAGCCTTGTTCTTCCGGTCAGAAGTTCCTGCATCATGCCTTGCTTGAGGTCGCGAGTCTTGGCGAGTCGGTGTTCCACGCCCAACAATTCCGCATCCATGTCGGTCAGTACCTTGGCGATCGCAGTTTGTTCGGGGAGAGTAGGGACCGGCATGGGCACTTTCAAGAACTTCTCACGGGGAAGGTGGGCGATACTCGTCTGGGTCACGTAATTGGAAAGTAGTCCCTGGTCAGACCACAGACGTAGCAACAGCGCCATGAAACGTGAGTTGAAACCATGCAATGGTCGCAGTCGATGGAGCGCCTTTTGGTAATAACATTCGTCAATCGGTGCCTCCCAAATCGCGGCACGCCCCACTTCACCTCCTTCGCAGACCAGTAGATCTCCCTTTTGGAGGCGAAACCGCTCAATGTCTGCCTGAGACATTGGCACCGTAGGCAGATCACCAATGTCGATCCGATCCCACTTCACTGCCTTGTTGCCAATGAACGGCTTCAGCACGCCTACGTTCTTTTCAGCGTCAAGCATCTTGCCGAGTTTGATTTCGAACTCGCGCCCCACCGTTGAAATGTCCCACTCCCCTCTAAACCCAGGCAACCTGGTTTGGCCGGTGAGGAGTTGCTGCATGGCGGCCTGTTTGAGGTCGCGTTTCTTGGCGATGAGACGCTCCAGCGAGCCCAGCAATGCATCTATGTCCGTCAATGCCTCCGCGATTGCACGTTGTTCAAGTAATGGCGGTACTTGGACCCATAATCCGGCAAGAGTGCCGTGGTTTAGGTTTGCCATGGTGGTGCCAACAGAAGTGGCTTCGATCGACCGAATCACCGATGGGCTGCATAGTACGCGTTGTAGGAATTGCGGATTCAAGCTACGTGGCCTGATTATCATTGAGCCCGTACCACACAACCATCCGGCTTCGTGTCGTTGTACCACTGCGCATCGTCCCATATCGCCGCGTCGGCCGATAACAACTTCGTCCACCTTCAACCTAAATTCAGAAAGCGTGTTCGCAGCGGTTTCTGTGATTGTCATTGTCCGCGTCGGCACGATGCGGCCGTCAACGATGTGCATTGGATTAATAACGGGCACCCCATCATTGCAATAGTCTGCCTTGTGCAGTGCGGTGCCAAATGGACCAGTGCGAAACGAAGCACAGTCTCCAAGCTTCTTGACTTCCCAGTCAGCGGGAATCATGCCGAGAGCCGTCTGCAAATACTTGGGACTTACCTCCATACTGCACCGATTTTCTTCATGTGTGCATCGACACGGCTCGACAACACCGCCATCTCATCCACAAGTCGAGGCAACGGTGAAGCGTAACGTTCGGCCAATTGTCGAATGCGACCAGTGAGCGTTTGCGATACGCGATCAAGTTCACCCTGAACCGCTTCAGCAAGTGTTGCCAGCCACTTGTCATCCACGACCAGAGTCTTGATCTCAGCCTCGCTGAGTTGTGCGTATTTGGCAGCAACTTTGACCATGAGCCCATCCTGCGTCATCTTCAGTCTGCCAGCGACATCCGCTTCTTGCTCACTGAGCGCTTCATATTCCTTCAACACTTTGAATTCGTCGGCTGCGTCTTTGTCGCTCTTGATGTCCTTCAGGCGAGCTGCCACAGACGCCTTGGTCAACTTGTCCTTGTCGTTTTTGGCATCCTCCAGCAAGCCGCCTTCGCCGCTGTGTTCCTCCGCCAGTTCTTCAATCTGTTGTTGCAGTGCCGCGATCTGTGTCTCGAACGCTTCAATTTCAGCCTGCTCTTTCGCGTAGTGGCGAGCAATGATCAGCGCAGGCGGAATCAATTCGGCCTGATACTTCTTTCTGCCAATGACGAAATCGGGCTTGACCCTGGTCCGGTTCGCTCGGTCCTCAACAATCAGCCGAAGCTGAGCGGCTTCATGCCAGCCGTCACTGGCGATGAGGTAACAATCATCCTGCATCGTTTCGGCCCAGGAATCCATCAGATGCTGATAGACGTCGTAGGGATCAAGCAAAGGAGCATGTTCAAACCTGCCAAGCAGGTCTTCCGCGATGGTGGCAATCAATGCCTTCGGACGAGTGCCTTTAGTGATTGCGTTCAGGTGCTTCGTGTTGGCCGACTTCCATTTCGTAAACAGTTTCGTCGCTGTTTCGTTGAAGGTCGTGAACTCAGAATGCCCAAAGATGGTTGTCTTGATGTCGGCTGCGGCCACGCGGAGCTGGCTGTAACCGGCACGATCTGCTTTCTTGAAGAGTGCCTTTCGAACGGCAGGAATGACTTGCCAGTAGCGGTCCAGAGCATCAATGTCGCGATTCGGGATGCCGCCATTCAAGTGGGCGTCGATGTCCTGCAGGTCTTCCTTCTCCGTGCTGTCGATGTAGCGAGGCAGATTCAGGTTGTAGTCATTCTTCGCGTCACTGATTTCTGCGACCGGCACCATGCGGGAATATCCCGCGATTTCCACCTGTCGAGTAAATGTGTCAACAATGCGATGGATATCCTGAGCACGAAGGCGATTCTTGTTGCCGTCTTTGATGAAGCCCTTGCTGGCGTCAATCATGAAAATGCCCTTGCGTGCTCCAGCATATTCTTTATCGAGCACGATCAGGCAGGCAGGAATACCTGTTCCGTAAAACAGGTTCGCGGGAAGGCCGATAATGCCTTTGATGAATCCCTGCTTGATGATGTTGGTGCGAATCTGAGCTTCCACATTGCCACGAAACAGAACACCGTGCGGCATGACAATGCAACCCTTGCCGGTGCTTTTCAGTGTTTTCAGGAAATGCAGCAGAAAGGCATAGTCGCCGTTCTTCTCGGGCGGAATGCCGTATTCGAAACGTCCAAACTCATCTTCCGCAGGATTGAGGCCAGTAGTCCACGATTTGGAAGAAAACGGCGGATTGGCCACACCGAAGTCAAAGGTTTTCAATCCGCCTTTTTCATTCTTGAAGTGCGGATTGGCAAGCGTATTGTCTTTCCAGATTTCCGCAGTCGGGCAGTCGTGAAGAATCATGTTCATCTTCGCGAGAGCAGACGTGGCGTTGTCCATTTCCTGACCGTAAAGAGTCAGATCAAGTCCGGTCGTGCTTTTGGCTCGGTCATGGGCTTTCAGCACCAACGATCCAGAACCACAGGTCATATCGCAAATTGTCTGGCTTCCGTCTGTGGCTTTTTCAAGTTCGATCAACTGCGACATCACCGTGGAAACTTCGGACGGCGTATAGAACTGTCCTTTGCTCTTGCCGGATTCCGTCGCAAAGTGCCTCATCAGATATTCGTAGGCGTCGCCGAGCAGGTCGTCTCCATCGGCACGATTGGATCGAAAGTCGAGATTTGAGTTGTCAAAAATCTTCACGAGATTCGACAACCGCTGAACCATCTCATCGCCCTTGCCGAGCTTGTCTTCATCATTGAAGTCAGCCACGTCAATGACACCGCGAA
>JAYTAK010001312.1:0-13151 GCA_043737515.1 Candidatus Kuenenia sp.
TCATCAGCCGTTGCCAGCCCCTGTTTCACATTCCGTTCATCCCCTTCAAACGCTGGCAGTTGCGCAAACAAACGTCGGATGCGCTCGCTGACCCAATACGCAAACGGGGCGTTCGGGATCTGGCGAAAGGATTCAGGATCAACCGTGTATGTATTTTCAGAAGACATCCCTTCGTGCAGCATCGCCACAGACGTGGCTAAAGGTCCGGCTGGATCATCTTCGTTTAGCATGCGGAAGCAATGCATGTTGGAATGTAGGCGGAAGCGGGACATGGACTTGGCGAGGACATAGGTGGCCGCCTCGACCATAGCTGCATCCATGACCCCATGGCCGAGGTCCACGAGGAGTTCGGGTTCGAAGAGGTCAAGGACGACCCGATCGCGCCATTTGGTGAACGATGAGAGGAAGAAGCAGGTGCGAGAGGTGATTGCACCAAGCCGACCTGCGGCGTGAAGAAGCAAGCCACCGCGCTCAACGAAGGCACCGAGGATGTCGTTGTGACTGTATGGGTAGTTGCTTCTGGTCTCCGCTTTGTACATAGCGGACCATTCACCAAACGGCGGATTCATCGCCACGACATCGTAGCGTTTGCGACAAACATCTATGAAGGCGAAACCACGCGCCGCGTCTTCGGCAAAGAGCCGGCGCTGGAAGCCGCCGCCGTTTTCGGCTTGTTCGGCGTAGGCGCGCAGAGCGGTGTAGATGAGATTCTCTGCTTCATCCCAAAATGTGGCGTCGTCGATCCTGCGGAGGAAGTCCATTTCCTGCTGGACCTGTTTTGGCCGATTATCAAACAGGCTCTGCTGTTTCTTCTCGCGGCTTTTTTCCCACAGCTGCCTGGCTTTCTCGACTTCGCCGGCAATCTCTTCTTCAATCTTCAACAGCGATCCGGCTTCACCGGCCAGCTTCATCGCTTCAAAGACTTTTCGCACCAGTACCGTCAGCAAATGGCCTTCGGCATCCGATGACAAATGCTTCTGCAGGAACTCTTCCAGCAGCTCCGAGTTCCCCGGCATCGGCTCGGCACATACGATGTTCGATCGCACAATCCGTGGCCGGTCCTGCGGTTTCACTTTCTGCTTCTGCCAGCTCTTCTGAGCCCTCAACCACAACGACAACCCGGCGATCTGCACGGCTCGTCGGTCAATGTCGATGCCGTGGATGTTGTGTTCGATGATGAGTTTGGGGATTTGCGATTGATCCATGTAGGATGGGCATTCTTGCCCGTCCGTTTCTGCGCTGGAAGGAAGGTCATCAGAAGAAGGAGGACGACGGGCAGGAATGCCCATCGTACTTTCCTGCCCGACCGTTTCTGCGCAGGAAGGAAGGTCATCAGAGGAAGGGGGACGACGGGCAGGAATGCCCATCGTACTTTCCTGCCCGACCGTTTCTCGACGGGCAGGAATGCCCATCGTACGGTCGGAATCGGTGTTGGGACGGGCAGGAATGCCCATCGTACTTGTTGGACTTTCCTTGTAGATGACTTCGAACAGATCGAATGCGTACAGGCCGAAGTGCATGGATCCGCAGGCGGGGTCGAGCATGCGGATTTCGCGGGGGTCTTTCATGGCTCGGTAGGGAATGAAGACCGGTTGTTTGAGCAGTTCTTCCTGGGACAGGTCCGTGCGGCGGCTGTTGAGGACTCGCCGTCGGACTTCGTTGCAGGCGGCGGCGAACCAGCGTTCTTTGTAAACCGTGCCGTCGCCGCCGTGTCGGTCGCTGCGACAGGTGACGAACAGTGCGTCCAGCAGGTCCTGGGTTGCGACACCGTCATACTGCATTGAGTCCAGATGCTGACGACGAAGTTCCTGCAGCCATGCTCCTGATTGATCGCCATCTGGATGCCGGACATCGCCGTCCACGCAGTGAGCAAGATCGATCATGCGTTGAATGTGGTCGTCCGTCGCAGCGGAAAATTCCGGGACTAATTCTTCTTCGTTTGTAGGATGGGCATTCTTGCCCGTCTTTTCTTCTACTTTTTCTTCGTTGCTCCCTGCCTTCCGAGAAGTGGATGGGAGATGAGGGGCTCGGGCAGGAATGCCCAAGCTACTTTTTTCTTCTGCAGCCTTAGGTGACTTTCCTTTGGATTTTGGTGTTGGCGTTGGAGTTTCGTTAGATGGGGCGGAGGAAGGAAGGACGGGCAGAAATGCCCATCCTACGGAATCGCTGCCCAGGAAGACTTCATCGGGGCGGCGGACCATGTAGCGGCAGGTGTCTTTCAGCGAAGTCTGCCCCTGAGTCATCTCGTACCAGATTCGGCCGAGGGTGTTGTCGGTCAGGAACTCGACGACGTATCGCGGTGTGAAGAATTGGTTGCGGACGGCCAGTTCGCGGCTGTTGCGCGGAGCTGCCGATTCGTCTCGCATCTTTTTGCGTTCTGCCGGGTCGTTGAAGTACTGATAAATCCAGCCGATTGTTTCGTCTTCCGCCCACAGCGGGATGATTTCCGGAGCGTTGAGCTTTGTGAGGATCTCCTGCAGAACTGTTCCCGGCGGAAACAGGCGTCCTTCCGGACTGAACCGGTTGAACAGGACTGCCAGATCCACGGCCAGTTCGTCAAAGACGCTGAACAGATAGCAGCGGTACGCATCGCCACTTTCTCCCAATGCTGTCCCGGCCAGTCGTGCGTACAACTGAAATCCCTGGGACTGCAACCCGTTGCCGACGGATTCAACGAACAGTTTTCTGGCTTCAGCCATTCGCAAAGCACACAGTCGATTGAGCACCGTAAATGCCTGTTCGCGAACGATGCGTTTCATGGCCTCCTGCCGGGATTTTTTCGGCTCCGATGTCGAACCCGCGACATAGTGCTGCAGGGTATCTCGCAGGATGCGGGCGGTTTCCAGGTGGGCATCGTCGAGCTGAGTCAGCTTTTCAATGTCGGTGACAACGCCACTGTCCGGGTCGAGACCGTAGTCTCGCTTGAGCTGTCCTGTGAATTCGTCACTGAGCAGATTGCGGCAGGTGGCGACAAAGGAGGCGAGTCGGTTTCGGGTTGGATTGTCGAAGGCCATATCTGTGTTCATGTAGGATGGGCATTTCTGCCCGTCCTGTTTTTTTTGAGATGAGGGGAAAAGAAGAAAAAGAAGGAGGAAGAAATCTCGGGCAAGAATGCCCAAGGTACTTTGTTGTTTTTTGTTCTGTACGATGGGCATTTCTGCCCGTCGAGGCTGAAGAAGGAGATGCTCGGGCAGGAATGCCCAAGCTACGGGCTACGGGTGGTCGTCTTCTACTTTTATCGTGACTTTGATCTCCGAGCAGCCCTCAGCGGCTTCGCGGACTGCTTCGAGATCAGTGATGACTTTCTGAAGCGTCTGTGTGCTGGTGATCGCTGCGGGGATGTTCACGGTTCGTTCCAGTTTCTTCCTTCCCTCAGCGTCCCGGCGATCTCGTTTTCGTTTGGCTCCCAGTTCCTGAATGTGCTTTTTCAGGTCGTTGGCTTTGGAGCTGATGACGAACTGACTGTTGACCAGTTGCAGGATGCCCGCAATGTCCTGTGATGCCTCGGTCCGCAGTCCATCCAGTTCTGACAGGCAGTTGACCTGTTCTTCCTGAGTCAGCTCGCTCCATTCCGGAACCAGGTGCAGTTCGGCCTGCGTTCCTTTGAGCAATTGCAGATGAGCGGTCTGCATGGAGATTGCTGCCGCTTTGGTCCGTGACCGAATTTGCGTCAGGGCTGTGTTCAGGTCGGCCGAGTGTTTCACGAACAGGGTTTCACCGAGTTTTTCGTCCATGATCGACAGTTGGTCTGCCAGATCGGACTGCAGTTGCTGCAGGATTCCGGACGCGGGCAGGCCTCGGATGTCAGTCGCCAACTTGCGGTAGGCCTTCACGGAAGTATCAAGACCGTTTGCAAAGGCCGTATTGACTTCCGTTGCCCACTTCAGTCCGTCGTACAAAGTCGATGTCTCACCGCCGAAACGAGCAGGGGCATCCGACGCATCGGTCTGTAGCATGTCGGCAATTTCACGACCGAGCGATTCCGCAGTTTCAGACCCGGAAAGACCAAGTGACTGTAACTTGCTGCTGAGTGGTCCGAGCTTGTACTGAAAGTCCGGCAGCTCTTTGGCAGCGGTCTCGGCAATGACGTCTTCCAGTGGAAGCACCTGTTCGCCATACAGTTCCGTCAGGCGTTCTGCAGCTCTTGCCATTGCTTCCATGGACGGCCTGCCATCACGAAGTGATACGCCAACTTTGCGAAATGCCTGATTCGTCCGCAGAGCTTCCAGTGCCTGTTGACCGTTGACCGTGACATCATGGCCAGAGACTTTGAGCTTGATCTCTCCGGCGACCAGCATCGCGGCCACCAGGTACCGCAAAGTATCCTGCGACCAACCATAGGGATCCTCTCCAAAAATGTCGGTCAACCGTTTTCCATCCACCGTTCCATTACGATCGATGAAGTCACGAATACTGACAAGCGCCTTGTGCTTTGTATCTATGGACGGTTGACCGCCGCTGACTTTCACGAGGTGCATCGGATCGGTCTTTGTCGTGACGGCTCGCAGGTTGCCGACCTTCAGGAACTGCTCTGCCAATTCCGTGTCGGCTCGGTGCGGTGCCTCGTTGTAACGGTCGAAGACTTTGCCGGCCACTTCTTTCAGATGGGCTTTGCAGGCTTCCTTGAGATCCGTTTCGTGCAGGGTCTGCACGGCCGTTGAATTGGCTTCGAAAATCAGGACGCCATCGATCAGTGCTTTCTCGATGGCCTTTTGCAGTTTCTCGGCCTGTATCGCGGCTCGATCTGCCTGGCCCGTACAGTACTCTTTCACTTCCTGATCCACATCATTGCGGTATCGCTGAGCAATCTCCTGAGATCGGTAGATGTCGGCGACCAGCGTGTCAATTCTGTCGTCCTGCTTGCCCAACAGGAACACTGTCTTTTGCGACAGGCGCTGCCGGGATTCTTCAATCAGACGAGTGCGAGCATTGTCGAAGTCAGACGCAGCCACGAACTCCACGACGGTTTGGATTGGATTTCGTTCTCCGGCAATCCCGGTGGTGACAGCGCCATTCTGTACCTTCAGCCCCGTCGACACTGGCAGCGCATCATCGACTCGGGTCGAGGGCAGCGGACTGAAGACTTCCTTGAGCGCTTCGTTCTGAATTCGCCTGGCATGGATTCCCACGACCGGCAGCTGACCGCGTTCCTGTTCAATGTCATTCAGCTTTTCGCTGAAGAAGCAAAGATCGCCGTCCTTCTCGCCGAAAGGAACCTGTGGTTTGTCGATCAGGTCCTGAACGGCCGCTTCGACCTGCTCCAGACAGGATGACGCATCGATCGATGGATGCATCAGGGCAGCCACGTTGCTGATCGTCACAGGGATATTGCCAAGGATCTGCAGTAGTGCGACAGTCTTGGCGACTCGTTGATGAATCTCCGAACCGTGAAAGCTAATGGCCACCTTGCCAACGGCACTGTGAACTGATGCGAACGCTCGACGAAGGTCCTTTTCCAGTGCGTCGTAGAGTGTCACGGTGTTTGCCAGCCAGCCAATTTCCTGATCGGCGACGGGAGTCATTCCATCCGGTCCATGGATCAGAATGTCCTGAATGACTTTGATTGCCGAGCGCAACCCGACGCCGCCAGTGGACTTTGCCAGGGCACCCAGCAAATGCAGCAGGATGTCGAAGTGCGCTGGCAGGAACGGATAGAGGTCGGTGAAGACCTTGTCCGAGAAGTCAGAGTCGTAGTACCTGGCGTTCTGCAGTTTTGTGCTGTTCCGAAGTCTCTGTCCGTGCTGCTCAAACAACTGCTTCAGCAGTGTCTTGCCAGCCGTTGATTTTCCGAGCAGACGTTCCGAACAGATTTCGCGAATGTCAGAGGATTCCAGGTCGATTTGGATCGGGAAACGGTCTTTGAGCTTGAACAGTTTCTGTGAGTTGATCGTTCCCCTGGGGTCATCTTCCGTCAGCATCTGCTGCGCGGTGGCGATCATCCAGACTTTGCCGTCTCCCAGATCCTTCAGATTCTTGGCGAGTCCATCGACATTCAGAATCAGTGAATCTGCCGGGGCGACATACTGACCCATTTCGTCCACGACGAAGATGACGTATTGCTTGCCACTGTGTTCACGAACGATTTCGATCATTTCCTTCACACGTTCATTTTCGAACGTAATGATTTCAGAAACCGATGTTGTGAACGAGGACGCGGTCTTGAACAGTGCTGGATAGAAATCATGAGCCAGCTCCGGAATCACGCTGTCCAGTGCCAGCGGATCGTTCTGTACTTCAGACCAGTCGGTCCCCAGATCCTTACGAATCCGTTTCTTAAAGTCTTCAAGCCGACCGTCCTTCTTCAAGCGACGTTCGAGTGCGGCGACTTTCAGATTGCGCGAATACCCGGCCCATTGCAGGACTTTGTAGTACAGAACGTTGGAGACTGGTTCCATCGCGTTGCCCGCCAGCATTTCCGCCGCGAGGTCCAGCATCACCACTGCGGCCGGAAACGATCGGGCGACGGCAGCCAGCATTACTCTCGTCTGATTTTCTCGCAGCCGATTCTGCAGGTGCTTCAGGACGGGTTCGCCATCGATCGTGCGTTGATCATCCAGAGCCATGGCAAGATACTTCGTGAATGAACTCTTGCCAGACCCGTAGAAGCCGGAGACCCACACACCGATTTCGTTGGCACCACCGTCCTGCATTGCCAACTGCATCTTGCGAAGGAGGTCACCGAAGTGCCGATCAATGCTTTCGGTGACATGGTACTCGGCCAATTCATTTTTGAGCCGATTCTGCTGCGACGCACTGTACGTGATGACCTTTTCGATCGTACGATAAATGTCTTTCGACGGATCGAACAGGGTCTTGATCTGCTGGGCCATTTCAACGTTTCCTGCTGTTGTTGTACGCTGTTCCATGTAGGATGGGCATTTCTGCCCGTCCCTGCTGTTTTCTTTTTTTCTTCACCAGTTGTGCTGCAACTCGGGCAAGAATGCCCAAGCTACAGATCGCAAAGTAGGATGGGCATTTCTGCCCGTCCCTGCTGTTTTCCTTTTTTTCTTCACCAGTCGTGTTGCAACTCGGGCAAGAATGCCCAAGCTACAGATCGCAAAGTAGGATGGGCATTCCTGCCCGTCCCTGTTCTCTTTTTTACCACACCAGCCGTGCTGCAACTCGGGCAAGAATGCCCAAGCTACAGATCGCAAAGTAGGATGGGCATTCCTGCCCGTCCCTGCTGTTTTCTTTTTTTCTTCACCAGTTGTGCTGCGACTCGGGCAAGAATGCCCAAGCTACAAGATCGCAAAGTAGGATGGGCATTTCTGCCCGTCCCTGTTCTCTTTTTTACCACACCAGCCGTGCTGCAACTCGGGCAAGAATGCCCAAGCTACAAGATCGCAAAGTAGGATGGGCATTCCTGCCCGTCCCTGTTCTCTTTTTTACCACACCAGCCGTGCTGCAACTCGGGCAAGAATGCCCAAGCTACAAGATTATCCGCCGACGTGTTCTGAGCGATAGTTGCCGTCTTCCGAATAGAACCCCAGGAATTTCAAACGTGTCTTGCCTGTGCGTTCTCCTGGATAAAGAAAGACCGTCGGGACTTTGAATTCACCGTACAGACTGCTTTCAATCGTGCCGATCCGCAGGTACGGGTGAAGAGCTTCCAGATCCGTGACAAGTACAATCGGACTGGAGTCTTCTGCCGCTTTTTGCAGGCAGGACTTCAGGCGTGCAAAGAGTGAGTCCTTTGTGGATTCGGAGTCAGATTCCGCTGGTGGAATGAGAGCATTGGCCAGACTCTTGTTCGTTCGTTCCCAGTCCAGGGGAGCCGTGCGATCGGCTGAGAGCCAGAACTTTCTAACCTTCGCCTTCGCCAGAATCTCTTCGATTTCATCGGCAATGGAGAACTGATGCACCTTGAAGCCGGACCTGGTGAGCTTTGACTTCCAGGCACGCATTTTCCGCTTCACATCCAGGATTTCACTGGGATGGAACACCAGATAGTAGACGGGTTCAAAACTGGCATGCAGAAACTGGCGACCGTGCCGCACTCGTTCCAGCAGCTCTCTGAAATTCTCTTCATCGGATGCCATGGATTACCTCTTGCATGGTTTTGCAGGTCCAGTCGATTTTCACAAACTCAGCGCCGCTTTGAACAATTAGAAGATTTCGACGTGCCCACCGCTGCAGTTCAGACATGACTTCCTGTCGATCGCACCCAAAGCAGCTCCAGGATTCGTCGGCAATGACAGCGTTGTCGCTGAGTCCGGCAAAGTGACGTTCATAGGCAAGCACAGCGGCCGTCCGTGCGTCAATACGGAACGGCAGAATTCGGCGAACCTTCTTCATTCCGTTTTCAAGCAGTCCAAAGTCTGCACAACAGCCGGCGAGGTATGAGGCCACTCGACGCTGAATGGATTCGGACCAGGGAGCTGCGGTCAGGCCGTCGTTGTTGATTCGCTGAACAAATTCCAGAGATTCCTCATTTGAGATCATGTCCTTCCCGGCTGCGTACGAGGGCCAGTAAACGGCCGTGACAAAATCCGCAAGGATGCGGTGGGCTCGACAGGTGAAGACGAAACAGAGTTGCCTGAACACCACAGCGATTTCTTCTGACAAGACTAGTTTCAACAGCTTCGCTGGGGCACCATCGTCAACCAGATATCGCGATGCAAATGCATCTCCGACGATGTTCTTCAGCGATCGCGCCGAGCTGCCTGGAAAAAGTCCGGACTCAAGAGATGCTGACGTCAGCGCCGCGCCGGTCATGCCTTCTCGCCAAAGTCCCAGTAATTGGCGAGTCTCGTCAAGCATGCCCAAGCCGGCCGTCAGCCGGGCGTTGTATTTTTCTGTCGCGATCATCAATTCTGATCCGCGAAATACGGAAACGACTGATGCCGCGAATCAAATGCATTGGCATATATTGCAGCCACGTTCCTCCACATGGCAGGGTCTCGCAGTGCGTGGAGGTCTCCGACATGCACTGGACCGGCTGACGCTTTCGCCTTGGGTGCCCCCAACTCTTTCAGTCCCGTCATGGCTGATTCGACTGTCGAAACCAGTTGTCCAATCTTGCTGACTGTGCCGGGATCACTGAGAATTCGGTGAAGCGACTGCTCAAGATCTTCCGGCAGTCGAAACAGATGAAACACCTGCCCCACACCGATGCGTTCATCGTGCAAAAGTGTCGCCGCCGCCGTGACTCCCGTTGCCTGTGACAGCACCTGTGTGCGCGGAAACAAAGGTGCGAGAAATGTGGCCGCGGATTTGCTGAAGAACGAACTCGCCCACCAGGCATGCTGGTCTTTTTCACCCAGAAAACCCACAGATGCGCGAATACAGGCCAGCGTTTCCAGCTCTTCGGTTGTCATGACGGTCAGGATCTAAGATTGGTTTGAATGCGTTCCGTCATCACATTCCGCGTGATCCATCCACGGGGAAACTCACCTTTGCTGCATGCCAGGAAAAGCATCTCGCCAGCGGCACGTCCACGGACGAACGAGAGTTTCCCTTGGGGTCCAGCAGTTTACAGCCGCACCAAGCAAGTTGACAGTCAGCCAGCCGCTGTGTGCAACTTCCGGCAGGTTCAACGTGTTCGGCATGTACCTTGGGCATTCCTGCCCGAGATGCGCCTTGCTCTTATCCGGAGTTCAATGGCGAGCAACGACGGGCAAGAATGCCCATCCTACGGAATCGCAATGAAGCGTCATCGCCACCCCTCGATCACGAAGGGTTCACCGGCGAGGTCAAAGGCTGCTGCACCCGTTTGCTACATCTTCCAAAGTTCAGCGTAAGTATCGTCGTCAAGCAGAGAGACCACTGTCTGTCGACCGGGCTCACCAGAGTCCCAGCCGTAGGTTGAAAGGAGCCCGCCTCTGTCCGTGAGCAGAAAACGGTCATGCGGCCGATCATCGTCGAAATCCGCCACGATCACGGCCAGTTGACGATCCGGCAGGAAACATGTGACTGCGGTTGGTTCAAACAATACGCACGAACATTCTCCCCGGATTGTGCGAGTTTTACAATTCGTTGAACTTCTCTGGGTATGCGACAATAGTCAGTCCCATCGGTTCAAGAATCATCCCCATTGAATAAACGGCATCACTTCGATTAGGATACACCACCGGTGATTGTCCAAAACACAGGGGATCCCATTCATGAGCCTGACCGTAAACCTGACAAGCGAAGAGGTCGCTCAAATCAGACAGATCACGCACGTCCACGACGACGCAGCCGCTGTGACAACAGCGGCTCGGGAGTATCTGCGATGGAGCAAACTTCGTGAATTGAAGGCCGTCTCGGGGAGCGTTGACTTTGAGAATGTCTCAGCGCAATTAGACTCATTGGAATTGGATGAGATCGATTTTCCGAAGTAGGAAGCGACGTCCATGTTGATTATCGTGGTCGAAAAGCGAATTGATATTTCCATTTATGCCGCACGCGGTTGAGAATGGCACATTCGTTTAACCGCGTGGGCAACGCCCCGCGCTTCGTATTTCAGATTTCAAATCTCAAATACGAACTTTCAAACAGAAAAATCGCGGCCCGCTGGGCACGCGGTTAAACGAGCCAGTGCCAACGGCGTGCAGTATATACAACGGATCCTTACTTCGATCTGGTACCGGACCTGAAGCGGCACAGGCCTCCGTCTTTGCGATCCATGTAACGAAGGATCGTTCGAATTTTGCCACTGGATGAAGGGTTCAAGAGCGTGTTGAAAACGGTTCAGATTATGAAAATCAGATCGACTCTTTTCGTCACACTCTGCATGGCCGCGTCTGCCTGCCATGCAGCGTTCTTCGGCCGGGCGATTAGCGCCGCTGACCCCGAAATTAACTTCAACCGCGACGTGCGCCCGATCCTGTCGGACAAATGTTTTCAGTGCCACGGACCCGACGAGGCGGCTCGCAAGGCAGAGCTGCGACTGGATGATGAAACGGCGGTCAAGGCAGTTCGCGACGGGACTGTCATCGTCAGTCCTGGTGATCCGGCGGGAAGTGAACTGATCCGGCGGATCATGTCGGACGACGAATCTGAAATCATGCCGCCACATGAAACCAAGAAGCCGCTGACTGATAAAGAAAAGCAGACGCTGCGGCAATGGATCGCTGAAGGAGCATCGTGGTCGCAGCATTGGGCGTATGAAACTCCCGCCAGGCATGAGGTTCCATCCGTCAAACAGACCGACTGGCCTCGAAACTGGATTGATCAATTCATTCTCGCCCGATTGGAACGCGAGGATCTCGCACCTGCGCTCGATGCAGATCGTGCGACGCTGTTAAGGCGTGTTTGCTTCGATCTCACCGGATTGCCGCCGACTGCCGAACTGGCGAAACAGTTCCTGGCGGACGACTCCGACAACGCTTATGAAAACCTGGTGGATCAGTTGCTGACTTCGCCACACTATGGCGAGAGAATGGCCGTCTACTGGCTGGACCTTGTGCGATATGCAGACACCGTGGGATATCATGGTGATCAGACTCAGAACATTTCGCCGTATCGTGACTGGGTCATCAGCGCCTTCATCAACAACCAGCCGTTCAACGATTTCACCTGCGACCAGTTGGCCGGCGATCTTGTCCCGTCGCCTTCAACGGATCAGATTATCGCGACCGGCTACAATCGCCTGCTGCAGACGACGCACGAAGGAGGCCTGCAACAAAAGGAATACCGTGCGATCTATGCGGCCGATCGAGTCCGCAACGTCTCGGCTGTCTGGATGGGAGCGACCGTCGGCTGCGCGCAGTGTCACGACCACAAATTTGATCCGTACACCGCACATGACTTCTATTCGCTGAGTGCGTTCTTTGCCGATGTGGATGACGAGAAGCATTTCACCGCTGGCTCAAACTCAAATCCCACAGCCCGCGATCCAGAGCTGGAATTGCCGACGGCAGAGCAGCAAACGCGCCTCGCGGAAATCACCGGTCGCCTGGAATCAGCGAGAACGGAACTCAAGGCCGAAGGAGTGCCTGAGTCTGAGCTGAATTCGATCCGCAACCGCATGAAGCCGATTGAAGCCGAGTTGAAACAATTCCAAGCAGGTGTTCGACGCACGATGATCACCGTAGCGCTCGAGACACCGCGCGTCGTGCGCCTGCTGCCTCGGGGAAACTGGCTCGACGAGAGCGGACCGATCGTGCAGCCTGCCGTGCCGAAATTCATGGGAACGCTTGGCGGGCCTGATGGTGACAGTCGCCGCGCGAATCGACTCGACCTCGCGCGCTGGCTTGTCGATGCGGAACGCGGTGCCGGCCTGCTGACGGCGCGCGTGACCGTCAATCGGCTCTGGTCGCTCTGCTTCGGCAGCGGGCTGGCTGGAAGACTCGATGACTTCGGCGGACAGGGGGAACCTCCCGTGCATCCGGAACTTCTCGATCGGCTGGCTCATGTGTTCGTCGAGAGCGACTGGGACACAAGGGCCATGATGAAACTGATCGTCACCAGTCGCACGTATCGGCAGTCATCCGTCGTGCGTTCTGAGTTGGCGAATGTCGATCCGAATAACCGTTTATATGCCCGTCAGTCATCGCATCGACTGCCCGCAGAAATGGTGCGTGACAACGCGCTGGCGATCAGCGGGTTGCTGGTGCCGCATGTCGGTGGCGCGAGCGTGAAGCCCTATCAGCCGGTCGGGTATTATCGGCATCTGAACTTTCCGGAACGCACGTATGAACAGGACAACGACGACCGGCAGTGGCGGCGCGGCGTTTACGTCCACTGGCAGCGGCAGTTTCTGCATCCGATGCTCAAGGCTTTCGACGCTCCCAGTCGCGAGGAATGCACGGCCCAGCGAGCCTCATCGAATACGCCCATGGCCGCGCTCGTCCTGTTAAATGATCCCACGTTCGTGGAAGCAGCTCGTGCGTTTGCCACACGAACACTGGAAAGAGACAGCAAGACAGATGATGAACGACTGGCATGGGCGTTTTATCACGCAGTCACTCGCAAACCTGCAGCAACGGAACTCGGTGTGCTTCGCCGGTTGTTGCACGAAAATCGCGAATCGTTCGAGACGCGACCAGACGATGCCACAGCGTTGCTGAATGTCGGCCTGACGAAGCCTCCGGTCGGCCACGACGCGCGTGAGTTCGCCTCCTGGACGGCGGTTTGCCGGGCGATCCTGAACCTGGCTGAAACGAACTCAAGGAATTAATCGCATGCGTGAACCACTCAACGATTCCGTGATCGCAGCTCTCAAGCGT
>JAYTAK010001313.1:0-5693 GCA_043737515.1 Candidatus Kuenenia sp.
AAACTATGGCCGGTCCTGCGTCAGCGACACTGGCAACAACTCCGCGAAGTTTTCAAACCTGGCATCCACTGGCATGAAGCCAGTTGGGGGCCGGAAAAATGGCGGGGCGGGGCGTTTGGTAGTTGGCAAACCGGGTTTCCACCGGCATGAAGCCGGATGGGGAACACTCGATTCGGTTCAGCAATCAATTCGCTCAGGAATTCAAGTCTTCAACTCCAGACACAGCATCAAAACAAGACTCAGAATCCCGCCTCTTTCGACGGACTGGACAGATCGCACCCCTTTGGTGCAACCGGGCCATCAATCCTGGAGACACGCATTCTCTTCTAGTGCTTAAACAAGCGACCTGTGGAGTGCGGTGACTCGTCACCGCTTTCTTTTTCAAGCAATTTGGCTCTGGGAATTAAGTTCGTTTGCTCTGCTGACTTCACCTGAAATTAAAATGGAATGTTCGCTGTTTCCCCACGCCGATTGACAAAAATACTGCGTTGGAAAAGCAAAGCGACGACAAGTCGCCGCACTCCAAAGCCTTGCTGAGTTCACGCTTCTGCGGTCACCGTCAATACGTGGGCAGCGTCTGTGGGGAGCAGTGAGAACTTACTAAGGCGAATGAGCGCCGTTGTGAGCAGTTCTTCTCGGGCAGTTTCCAGAATCTCTGTGTTGCCGCCGCAGAGGACGGCAATCGGGACACCGTCGAGCC
Organism: Candidatus Kuenenia sp.; assembly: GCA_043737515.1. Taxonomy (GTDB): domain Bacteria; phylum Planctomycetota; class Planctomycetia; order Planctomycetales; family Planctomycetaceae; genus SXXK01. The sequence goes on from JAYTAK010001313.1 coordinate 701, forward strand.
AGGCCACACGATTGCTCGCAGTTCTCGGGACTCGGTCGTGCTTTGACAGTACGCCTACCAGATTCAGCGGGTCGGCGGCCGTAATGAATACCAATTCTTCCTGCGGTCCTTCGTCCCGAAGCTGTCGCAGTTTTTGAACGGTGTCGGCCAGCGCGAACTGTTCACCGGCGACGCCATTAATGAAGCGACCACCGCGAATTTCGCCTCGCGCTTCCAGCTTTCGAAATACCTGCAGCAGTTCAAACCACGCGGGCGCGCCGTCTTCGTTGGATAACAGATCGCGAAACACAATTCCCCAACGACGAAGCAGTTGCCAGGCCCATTCCGTGTTACCGTTGTGTTTGTGATTCCTCGAATCGTCTGTGTCGTCGGAAGGCGCCGGCTGATGCGTGACCGACCATCGTCCGACGGCTTCCCGTGTGACACGAATTCGTTCGGCTCGACCGCGATTCGATCGCCGCGACGTCGTCGGCTTTTCGGCGACCAGGCCGCGCAGACCGGAAAACCCGTCGGCCGTGATCAGGCCGCGCGAAACAAGTTCGCCAAGAGCGTCATCCAGGTGATCGCGCAACATGCGGGTTTCCGCCTGCAGATCGGTCCCGAACATGGCTCCGCTGGATGTCAGAATTTCCAGAATCTGTGCGGCGGGACTGCTGAGTCCTTCGACCTCGAGCGTCGGCGCGCGGCTGGCCAACCACGGCAGGTCTTCGCGAAGAAAAATCGAAACCGGGGCGACACGTGTCAAACTTGCCATCGGGCGCGACTTGTCGGGATTTCGTGGCGGCGGAAAGAATCGAGCCCAGCCGACTTCACCCGTCAGACATAATTCGTCCAGCATTTCCGATTGATACCCCGTGACGCGCAGCGGCAGGATATCGCGTTCCCAGGCCACCGTTGAGATGTCGAGTCCCTGCAACTGGCCAATCACTTCGAACAGTCCATTCGACCCTTCACGGCGATGTGACTCGACGACACCATGATGGCGAAACAGGAATCGCATAAACACATCGACCGGGACTGGTTCAATCTGCCGCCGCAGTCCATCCATCGTCAGCCGATGGATGCGGGACAGTAATCGGCGGTGACACCATTCTGTTGTGCGGACCTTTTCGTCAGAATCGTGAATGGCAGTTGAGCGGTTTTCGGCGTCGTAAACGAGACAGGATTCATTCACAGTCGGAGCATCGGGCAGTAACGCAGCAGGCGGTGTAAATCTGCCTCGGAGCAAAATGCCTTCGCCTTCCAGTGCTTCCAGTGCTGCGTCAGTTTGACTCACGGTGATGCCAATCCGCGCTGCAGCGGATTCCGTCGTCACCGGCCCGCAGATTTCGAGCAGGCCGCGGACCATGGCGACTCGGGCGTCTGTCGATTCCCAGTCGAGTCTCACGCCCTGCGGCACAGTCACGACCGGTTCCAGGACCGCAGACGGGAATGCCGCCACAACGGCGGGAACGCGTTCCGTGGCTGCCCATGCATGAACAGAACGCACGTCGTCTTCTGGCGTAGCCTGCATCGAAAATGTCACCAGCGTCGCACGACCCTGGTTGGCCAGTTCGTTAAACCAGGCACTCCATTCAACTCCTTCATCAGCAGGCAGCAGAATTCTGCTGAGCAGCGTGTCGTGTAGTTCATCGGCATTCCGCACCAGCGGCTGAGCGTCTGCAACAACCTGAGCGATGGCAGCGGCGTCGAGTCGGCCCAGGTCGCGCACGTCATCGACCGACAGAGAGCGCCGAGTGGCGACGGCGCGAGCCCGGCGTTCGGCGGCTTCACCACCATCCAGAAACGCATACTGATTGGCATTCAGCAGTTCATAGCTGAATGGTGATGGCTCTCGCGTGTCCCGGGCGATGAATTCGATTTCACCGCGTTCGACCGCCGCCAGAATATCCTTGAGGGCCTCCATGTCGTGGGCTTCGTGAAGACAGTCATCCATCGTTTGCTGAACGAGCGGATCATCGGGTAGTTCTATATCTCCAACGACATTTTCCTGACACCCTGTCAGCTTTGGAAACACGGCTGTCAGTAAATCTTCACTGCGAAACCGCTGGAGAGCTGGCGGAACTTTTTTGCCATTCCGTAATCGCGGGATCTGCAGCGCGCGGGTGGCGTTCCAGCGCCAGCGATTCAGGAAAATCGGCACGATCAGGATCGCCTGCTCAAACAATGCCTGTACGTTGCGGCAGTTGAGCATGGGGAACATGCTTTCCAGCGGGAAGCTGTGTTGCGGTCCCAGCGACAGCACAATGCCGTCGTCGTCAGCGTTGGCCTGAAGCTCAAAATCGAACGAACGACAGAACCGTTTTCGCATCGCCAGTCCCCAGGCACGCGTGATCCGCGTGCCAAACGGAGCATGGATGACCAGTTGCATTCCGCCGCTCTCATCGAAGAACCGTTCGAAGACGACTCGGCGACATGTGGGCAGCAAGCCGATCGCCGCCTTCTGGGCGGCAGCGTACTCAACGGCCTGCCGCGCTGCGTCTGCCGTGACACTGCACTCGGCAATCAGCCAGTCCTGTGCGGCCCCCAGATCCACCACGCGGCGTTCGAGTTCTTCACGGAGCTGCGAAACGGCTTCGGACAGTTCAGCCGTCCTGCCCGGTGCCTCGCCCTGCCAGAATGGGATCGATGGCGGCGCACCGCCGGCGTCAGAGACGAACAGATCACCGCCGCGAAGATATCGCACCCGCCACGATGTGTTTCCCAGCACAAAGATATCTCCGGCCTGAGTCTCGCTGCCGAAATGTTCATCGACCGTACCGACCGTCGTGTGGTCTTCCTCGGTAATGACGCGGATCGAAAACACTTCCGGAATGGCACCGGCGTTGGCAATGGCTGCCAGCCGCGCGCCGGGGCGAGCCCGCAGTCGTCGCTGCACCTGATCGTGATGCAGGAAGACTCGGCCTCGGCCGGCGGAAGGTGTCAGCCCTTCACTCAGAAAGCCCACAACACGGTCGAACGCCGAACGCTCCAGATTCCGGTACGGTGCAGCTCGCCGACACAGCGCGAAGAGTTCGTCGGAACTCCATTCCTGACATGCCACTTCGGCGACGATCTGTTTCGCGAGAACATCGATGGGCGCGACGGGAATGGGAATGATGTCGAGATTCCCGGATCGGATTGCACGAATCATGGCCATGCATTCGATCAGTTCATCGCGAGTCAGCGCGAACAGCCTGCCTTTGGGGGTCAGACCGAGCGCATGACCGGAGCGTCCAATCCGCTGCAGGAAAGTCGAAATGTTGCGAGGCGAGCCGATCTGCAGCACCAGATCGATGTAGCCGACATCGATCCCCATTTCGAGCGACGCGGTGGCGACCACGGCTTTCAGTTGCCCCGTCTTCAGGCGTTGCTCCGTGTCCTGCCGATGTTTGTAGGCCAGTGAACCGTGATGGCTGCTGATAGCGTCTTCACCAAGGATTTCGCTGAGTTGATGCGTCAAGCGTTCGGCCAGTCGCCGAGTGTTCACGAAGATCAGCGTGGCTCGATGCGAATTGATGAGTTCCACGATGCGCGTGTTGACTTCCGCCCATTGCTCGTGCATACAGACCGCACCGAGGTCGCTCGACGGCGTTTCAATAGCCAGATCGAGTTGCCGCTGATGGCCGATGTCAATGATCACGGGCATCGCAGTCGCGGATCGATCTGCTGACACGCCGACCAGAAACTGCGCGATCTGATCAATCGGGCGCTGAGTTGCCGACAGTCCGATTCGCTGCAGCCTGCGCGGGCAGATTTCCGCGAGACGTTCGAGCGACAGCGACAGATGCGATCCCCGTTTGTCGCGCACCAGAGCATGAATTTCATCAACGATGACCGTTTCAACAGTCCTGAGCACGTCACGGCTGCGTGTGCTGGTCAGCATCAGGTACAGCGATTCCGGGGTCGTCACGAGAATCTGCGGAGGGCGTTTGACGATGGCCGCCCGTTTCGCCGCTGTCGTGTCGCCTGTTCGCAAACCGACTCGAATCTCTGGAATCTGTAGTCCGGATTCTGCCGCGAGTACGAGGATCTCGTCGAGCGGCTGTTGCAGATTGCGATGCATGTCATTCGACAAAGCACGCAGCGGCGAGACATACACAACGCGGATCTCGTCCGCCAATTCGCCTGCCTCAGCGAGCCGCAGTAATCGGTCAATTGCTGACAGAAACGCCGTCAGCGTTTTGCCACTGCCCGTCGGTGCGGCGATGAGAATATCGCGGCCTGCATGAATATGTGGCCAGCCTTCAACCTGCGGTTCCGTCGGCTCGGAAAACCGGGACTTAAACCACTCAACGATGACAGGATGAAAAAGCTGCAGCGACATGATGCGTCAGGATACGCATCGATATCCCGGCTGGCAAGGATGAGTCCGGCAGTCAACTTCGATCACCCGATGGCAGCTCTCGGCATCGCGTGACAGGACAGTTGGCCGGCGGTAGACTGAACCGCCGGTCGCGTGCTGACGCGTCAATCGTACTTTCAAGGGATCACACTTTATGAAAATGCCGAATGTCGTTGGGATGTTTTCGTCCGTCGTCGCAGCCGTGGCGATGTTTGTCCAAATGAGCGGCACGGCTCACGCAGCGCCGGCAGATGAGCCTGCTCAGGGGGCCACAACACTGGTCGATCTGGGTAAGGACGTGACTCTCGAAGTGGTGTACATTCCGCCTGGTGAATTCAAGATGGGCAGCACGGCCGCCGAGAAAGCCTGGGCTACTGGAATCGAAGGCGGTGCCACGCCGGGCACGGAACGCGAGTCGTTCGAAGGTGCTGCGCCCCGATTGATGCATGTGAAAGATGGCTTCTGGATGGGACGCACAGAAGTCAGTGTCGGGCAGTTCCGGCGTTTCGCTGACGAGAGCGGTTACGTCACCGATGCGGAAAAGCCCGGTGGACATACACAGGTTTTTGATCCGGACTGGACGATCACCGCCAAGGCACCTCCGCATCCATGGATTCCGCTGGAAGGCAAGAGCTGGCGCGATCCGAATTTCGCATTCCCGTTGCAGAG
>JAYTAK010001314.1:0-13102 GCA_043737515.1 Candidatus Kuenenia sp.
CTCCCGATCATCGTGGTTCGAAACGAAGAAGGCCACCGTGGGGATCAGCCGGAATAAAAAGAAAACACGATTTCCGCCCGAGGAAAACGGCCTCGCAAACATCCTGTCTCAGCATTTTAATCTGCTCGATGAAGTTTGGCACGCTGATTGCTTTTGGTGTCTTTCGTTGTCGAGATGTGGGTCATGGCCCGCCTCACATTCCCGACACAATGAGCGGCCTGGGAAACCAGGCCGCTCTGTATTTTCCAACAACTGCCGTCAATCATTTTTCATAATCGGCAGTTGCCTATGCTTTGTCTGGCAGGAATGCAGTGATCCTCTCCACCGGTGTCGAACATCATTGACAGAGGATGTCTTGAGAAGCCGCGAAGTGATCCACACCACTGACGCTCATCCCTCTTCGCGCTTCCTCGCACGTTCGCGTGCATCCACGCACGTTTGTGCGCTTCCTCGCACTTTGATCGCACCTCACCATCGCTTGAGGAATGTATACTTCGCGCGGTCAGATTTGAGGTTTTGCGAGCGGCTAGGCGCTAGCCGCCGGTGCTGACCGAATGCACAACCTGCGGCTAGCGGTCTGTTGTTTTAATAGTGTCGCCTTTCGCTCCGCGATAGTTGCGTTGCGTTGCTTTCGCAGAGCGAAAGACGACTTGGACCCTTGGCTGGACCTTGGATCGGGCAGCGGGATGGATGCTGGTCTTATACCGAACACTATTGGACCTCTCCTCGTTTTGCTCCCAAAGCTTGCAATTGAAGGATGTTCGATCTACGCTGGAAGTAACGCCGCAACACATTTGAGGAGACGACGATGAGGCACGCTTTTTTCGGATTCGCAATGTCTGTTATCGTAGCAGGTTTTGTTCTCTGCGATGGAAAAATCGTCCAAAACTGCTCTGCTGTCGATCCCCCGGCGGCCCAGCCGGCAGAGTTGTCGGAAGCGGAGATGGCTGAGCGACTTCAGGCATGGAAGATACGTTCAGAAGCGCAACGCGCAACCGATCTGGAGATCTTTTGTAAGGAATTTGCGGTCGGACAAAAACTGACTGTCCGTGAGCGACTGGACCGGGCCGCCACTGTGTCTGGAGAACTGGCTGCTCTCGCTGAAAAACTGCCTCGTGAGGAATACGCAAAGAAGTTTCCAGGCCAGCCGTTTTCGTCCCGTTATTCCATTCATCCTCGTTCAAGTCATCTCGCCCGACTGATTGGCGTTCGACCGTGGCTCCGTGACTATCCAATCGGTCAGAACCTATGGGAACTCCGCAGGGATACCTCCGACTTTCAATGGCCAACGATGGACGATCATGCAGAATTGAGAAAACTCCTTGGCGACAATGATGCGGACATCGTCGTCATGGCTGCTGAAGCTCTGGCGACACTTTACGAGCCGGAAGATTTGTCCGTACTGCTAACAGCATCTCTTCGTTGGGAGGAGTACCAAAGATCGGCTCCGTCGATTCCTGTCCTGGCGAGACATAGCGGATTTGGGTACGGGGGACAAAGTGGGGGCGCGGGTCGATCTGAGGCGTTAGACAAGCTCAGCGACAACGATCCACGTTTGTGGCCGCTGTACTGGCAACAGCTCAAAGTAAGCGAATACTACGATCGAGCACTTCAACAACTGACCGACTCGAAGGTGACGCAGGAGAACTTTGACGAGTGGTTGGACAGACACGGCGACGACCGTGAAAGTCTCTGGTATTGGGAGTATCGGTTTCGCCGCGACTACCATCGATTCGTGAGAACGATGGAGCTTCCAGATTCGCGACTCTCGGATCATGATCTGGCGGAGTTCCGAAAACCACTGTTGGCCGAACTGGCACGCCTTGAGCCTCTCACAGAGGCAAAGATCCTGCTACTGATGGACGTTGATCGCGATGATCGCGGTACGATGGAGTCTGTTGACTCACGCATTTCTGGTCCCCCGTGGCACACTCGTCTGACGAAGACAGAGATTCTCAGCCTCTTACAGGGAGAACAACTGTGGACGGAATTGAAGGTGCTTGACGAAGATGGAACTTCCGCAAAGTTGAATTCACGGCTCGTCACTCGGTTGCTGTTTGACTCCAAACATACTTTTTCTGCAGAGGACGTTCCGCAGCTTCGGCAACTGCTGGATTCCACAAAACTGCAACTGTCCTCGGACGGCATCGCGGCGTGGCATGTCGGGATTTCAAAGCTTTTGCCAGCAGCGTTGCCCGACATGCTGGATGATCCGGACACTCGCGATGGTTACCTTCGAAAGGAAATTGATGAAAACGCCAGCAACCCCGTTGCGGCTTCGCTGGCAGCCGAACTGACACGCGTGGGTCTGCCGGCGAACGCGGGATGGTTGCTGGAACAATTCTTCGCCAATCAGCATATTGATTTGCAGACTGCCATTCTGGATACGTTGCGTGCTCATTCGGGAAAGAGTGATCATCGAACCCTGCTGTGGTCACTGGTCACCGATGATCGCTTCCGGCCCATCTGGACTTTTGACAGCGGTCCACGAAAGGGCAAATCGCTGGAGTATCATCCGACTGCGCGCGCAGCTCGCTGGGCGATTAACGCTCATGCTGGAAAACAACTGGTGGACCGGCCGGAATTGGACAGACTTTCTGATCCCGCAACCTCGCAGGACGAGCTGGAAAGCCTGCTGCGAAAACTCAGGACATTCCAGCTTGCCGAGTAGAAGGCTGTCCGAAAACAAGGCCGATTCATTCAATGCGTTCAAAGAAAGGCCAATCAGAGGATCTATGCGGATCCAACCTGCCATGCGCCGCGGTCGCCTGCTGTTCGACGCAATTCTGGAAAGCCGCATGGTTCGACTCCGCCTGATTCTGTTGACCGCAGGCACCGCGTTCACGTCGAATAGATATACGCCCCATCCACGATCAGACTACCGAGTGTTCGACCACCATATGTCGTTCCAAAGTGCTCGTCTGCGTATTCGAGTGCTCCTAGTGCTATTGGATCAGTGTTACTAATGAGCCGTAGTTCATTACGATTGAGCCAAGGACTTCGTAATCTGCCACGTTCGACGTTTACTTTTCGATACGCCATTGCGAGCCCCTCATCGTCAACCATCGGAGTTGCGATGTAAAAATACCATCGCTGATCTTCAGTTGCGAAAGCCCAAAAGGCGACCGTAACGGCGATCCCAGCACTCTTCAGACGTGTAAGCAACTCACTGCCGGCGTCAGTCTGATCATTCACCAATGTCTCGTTATCCATGGAAGAACTCCGTCATGATTGTTCGTAACTGCATCGTAAAGGTTTCGAGCATCAGCTTCTGTCTTTTGTTGATACCGCGATACTTCTGTCCAGGTTACAACAATATCCCAGTAACTGCCGAGTGCAGGGTTACTACCGATATCGCGACCAAGCATGGGTTGCAAGTCCGCGTGCTTCAGCAATTCGTCAAGTTTGTGACTCCAGCACTTTTCAGCAAATCTCTTGTCAGTAAAAATCACACCGGTCTCTTCGACGAATTTTAGGATACACGCCTTCAGTGCTGCCTCAACCGCATATCCCACGAGATAATACGCTGCTCCCCATCGTTGATTTGCGAGCAAGATTTGGACGTCCGCAATGCGGTCATTGGATAATTGCTTCAACTCTGCTCAATTCATGGTGTTTACTCCGAAGCAAGGATCGTCGGCAACGTCTCAAGTCTACCGTCGCATCGCACAAATTGCGCTGGCAGTTTGTGATTGATTCATTATCTTGGATTTCTTCAGATTTGAGCAGTTGAGAAGACAAAAGGGTGGGCAACAAGTCGAGTCTGATTGATTTGAGACCTGACACCTTTTACCTCCCCCCAGCGTGATTCCCGGGAGTAGGATGCAACCGGTGCCAAGGCAGTGCTTGAATTCAGGATAGGCCGGACCAAGCGCAGCGCCGTTCCGGCAGGTCTCTGGCAATCGCCCGAACTGCGCTTGGTCCGGCCTTCAGACACAACGCAAGTTCTAAGTGTTGACAACGCACAGGTGCGATAGCGGGAGCACGACGATGGACACAATTCTGATATTCCAGAACCTTGGCATTTCACTGATGCTGGGACTGCTCGTGGGCCTCCAGCGGCAACATGTTCATGCGCCGCTGGGAGGCATTCGTACGTTTCCGCTCGTCACGGTTTTCGGTACTCTCTGCGCACTGCTGGCCAGCACATATGGTGGCTGGATTGTTGCCGCTGGACTCATTGGGGTGGTCGCGACGACCGTTGTCGGAAAAATGACGACTCCCGCACGAGGTGACGATCACACGGGGCTGACGACTGCCATCGCCATGCCGCTGATGTATACAGTCGGAGCCTATGTACTGAATGGCAACTGGTCTGTGGCCGTCGCCGTCGGTGGTATGGTTGCCATTCTGCTGCAAATGAAACTGGAATTGCACGGAATTGTCGCAAGGCTGGGCGATGCAGACGTCAAAGCCATTATGCAGTTCGTCCTGATTTCATTCATCATCCTGCCCGTCCTGCCGGATCAGGCGTATGGCTGGTACGAGGTTTTGAATCCACGCGAGATCTGGTTGATGGTGGTCCTCGTGGTCGGAATCAGCCTCGGTGGCTACGTCGTCTGGAAGTACTTCGGACAGCGGGCTGGCGTCGTTCTGGGCGGTATCCTCGGCGGCACAATTTCCAGTACCGCCACGGCCGTCAGCTTCGCGAAGCGTTCCCGTCTGGCTCCATCATCCGTGCGAGCTGCCGCCGCTGTGATCATGATTTCCACAACCGTCAGCTTTGTTCGTGTCGTGATCGAAATGGCTGTAGTCGGGCAGGACTTTCTGTTGAAATGCGTCCTGCCGATGTCGGTGCTGGTTTCGGTGGCGTTGTTGCTGTGTGTGGTCGGATGGTTTGGAACCCGAAAAGAAACCGAATCCATGCCGGAGCAGGCGAATCCCACAGAGCTGAAGTCCGCCTTGGTGTTTGGAGCCCTCTACGCCATCATCCTGTTTGCGGTGGCAGCCACGAAGGTCCACTTTGAAAGAAGCGGGCTGTTTGTCGTGGCCGTGCTTTCCGGGCTGACAGACATGGATGCAATCACTCTGTCGACGTCCCGCATGGTCTCAGCAGGACGGCTTACGGCGGATACAGGATGGAAGGTGATTGTCTCCGCAGCGATGGCAAATCTCGTCTTCAAGGCGGGACTCATCGCCATGCTCGGAAATCGTAAACTGCTGCTCAGAATTACCGTTCTGTTTGGAATCCTGATCATCGTTGGCAGCGTTCTGATCGCGATGCTGCCCTGACTCGCGTCTCGGCCAATGCGGCGAAGTTACTGGGTATCCACCGCGAAACACTGCGTGGCCATGACAAAGCATTACATTCTTTCGACCATCGCACGCATCTGCGTGAACTGCTGCTGCAACGTCGCGCGACCGTTACTGGCCTCAAGGCGTGTACGCCATTCAGGGGTGAGGAAATCGAGCTGCGTGCATTCAAGCACCGCCGCCGCTTCCTGCATGTCCTTTTCAATTCCCTGAGCCGAAGGAATGAAGTCGGCGAGAGCGTTGACGATGTCGTCCTGCGTCACGTCACTGCGATCAGCCACCAGAGCAAAGCGCCGCGCGGTGAGCACGACGCTTTCAATGTCCGCTCCGCTGAGTGTCTTGTGACGTTCGCTGAGTGTCAGTGTGCCGGCATCCAGCTTGATTCCGTTCTTCCGTCCCATCACACCGAACATCGTGCGAATTTCGCTCTCACTGTGCGGATAAAACAGCGGAATATGCACCTCCGCACGGCCCTGACGTTTCAGGTCGATCGGCAACAGATCCGGACGGCACGTGAGCAGCATCCAGATGATACGACCACGATAGCGCGTGTCGCCCATCTGCTGTGCGATCATCGAGAAGATACGTCCGCTGGTCCCTGAATCGCCGTCCTGATTGCGATCGCCCAGGGACGCATCCGCTTCATCGATCATCACGACGACCGGCCCCAGACTGCGCAACACCGTCAGCACGCGCTGCAGGTTGCCTTCGGATTCGCCGACATATTTCGATCGGAAGTTGCGGAGCTTGACGCACGGGATCCCGATCGAACCGGCGTAGCATTCTGCCAGAAACGACTTGCCCGTGCCGACGGGACCACAGATCAGATAGCCCATCGGGGCGGCTTCCTGATGACCATTCGTGATCAGGCTCGCGTCATCTCGCAGACGTTTAACCGCCGCTTCCTGCCCGACGACCAGATCCAGCTTGTGTTTCGGTTCGACAAATTCCAGATAGCCGCCGCACTGGCGTTCAATGGCGTTCTTCTTCAGTTCCTGAAACTGCCGCACCGTGACGCCGCCGGAGCGTGATGCCAGCGAGATCAGATGATCCAGACTGAGCAAGCTCAAGCCATTCGACGAGGACGTCAACTGAGCGGCGTTCATCACATCTGCGGCCGGAGTTCCTTTGGTCGAGTTTGTGCGAAATCGTTCCGCGATGAAACTCCCCCGAGCTGCGGCATCCGGCATTGGAATTTCGACGGTGGCCACAAACGGACTGGACGTCAGTCGCTCGTTGAGTTCAGAAAGATTTTCGCTGACGATACAGAACGCCATGTTGACTCGTCGAATCCACGGATTGCGCGCCCAGTCCAGAAATCGCACGACGCGTGCCGCGATCCGCCCCGCGATTTGAGCCGCATCGCCGGGCGGCACAAGGTACTGACCGAAATCAAACACCACCGCCATGCGTCGCCGCTTCTTCGGGTCGTCTTCGATCAGCGTGCGTTCGATCATCTGATCGAGCGTCAGCAGGATATCATCTGGATCGCGCGACCAGTTTCGATACGGGCCGAACAGGTCGGTCAGTTCCTTCATCATGCCGGTGTGGCGATCTGCACTGCTGCCCGCCAGCGCCTGCAGACCCTGGCTGAGGTTGTGCTCAAGCACCAGATCCCACTTGGCAAACAGATGTTCGCCAAGGAATTCGGACAGGCTCAGGAATTCCGTGCCCCCGTCTTTCGGAACCGGAATCAGGTCATGCACATTGCCGTGGACGACAAAAAAACAGGCTGTCCCGGAAAAATACTTCTGCGCCAGATCATTGGCCCATGCCGGAAACCACGCAGGAAGATCAATCGTCGGTGCAGCAACCTCAGGCGTGTTGGCCATGTTCAGTTCGTTTCTTTCGTCGTCTGTGGACCGAGCTGCTTTTCTTCCTGTGCGACTTTTGCTGTTCCCGGAGTCAGATAACCCATCTCCGCTTCGAACTGTTTGAGCGCGTCTTCAGCCAGCACACCTTCGGCCGCTGTTTCACGCAGAATATCGTCAACGCCCTGCTCGGACAGGTCCGCTGCGACGCGTACCTTGGCGCGGTTCTTGTTGATCTGATCCTGCAGAACCTGTTCGATCTGCCCCATGTCGGTAGTGATGTCGAAGTTCAGGGATCCTGTGAGTTCGGCCATTTCCGCTTCGGCGCGACTCATCTTGAGTTCCGCGTCGAACATGTGCATCTTGTCCTTAATCTCGCCTACCTTCTTTGTGGCGTTCTTGATCTTCGCGACGTTGTTTTCATAAGACGTTTCATGCATGTGCATCTGCGAAATCTTGTCGGCCAGGCTTTCCTTTGCCTTCTGCAGGTCGAGAGCAAACTTTGCCGCAGTCTCTCGATCACCGGCCTGCAGGTAGGCCTTGACGCGACTTTCCAGTTGTGCGACGCGGGATTTTTCGGCATTGGCCTGCTGAGAGACTTTTTCTACCAATGCACGGTACTGCGCCAAGCCTTCCTTGCCGCCCTTCAACTGCTCGACGGCCTGGTCGTATTCGTACTGCATCTGCGCGATCGGGTCGGCTGTCCAGAAAAAATTTGCCAGCTTGTTGATCTGTGCCTTAAAACTGCCCCAGAGCTTTCCAATGATCATGTTGCTGTCCTGTCGTGCGGTGCGATGTGTTTCGAAATGAACGATGAGCGCAAGAACGCTCGGCGTATTGTCACGGATCAAACCGCTTTGCAACAATCCGTCAGGCCCGAAAATTCTGATTTTTGTTCAGGCAGTTGAACTTTCCGGCTCTTCTGGCTTCGCTCAGCAAACGTTGAGAGTGTTGTTTTTCTGAGAAGAATTCAGATGAGGAGGCGGACGAGTTTTTGGGTGCTTGCGGCTCGGGCGGAGAGGCAAGCGGGGATTTCTGCCACGATGGGGCTCGTCCCCATCGAGCGATGATCATCACCAGAAAAGAAATCCGGAAGGCGTTCTCGCCACTGCGGAGCTTGCCTCCGTAGGGCGCTGATCAATGGAATCACGGCTCCATGCGGACAAGCCGCGATGGTGGCCAGGTACCGATGCCGGGTGATGGCTGGTCATGATCCGCGCTCGACGGAGGCAAGCTCCGCCGGGGCGTAAATTGGGTTGCGGGCGAAGCCCGCGCAAAGATTCCTGTAGCCTGGACATTCATGTCCGAGATCCTGGCCAAGCATCGTCACATGTCGAACGGCTGTCAAGGCACTGGCAACCTTCGCTTCGGCAGCGTTTCATGGCCATCCGACGGACATGAATTTCCATCCTACATACGATCGTCCGCTCAATCATTGAAGGAGCGACTATCCAGCATATGAACGACGGGAGCCATCCATGATCGGAACAGAGCTGTTCCGAGAGTGCCTCTCAGGAACAATCCTGACTCGTCTGCTGCAAGCACGATGCTGAACTTCTTTGAGCCACCCAGTTGCAGCGCCCGGAATGTAAGGTCCGGGTCATTCTCGGATTGATCGGGGCCGAGCCCAAATGCAGTGTATTCGCGAATAATGCTTTCCATCATGTTGCAGCAAAGAGGCGCGATGACCGTCAGTCCGGTCGCGTCGTCCTGCGGGTATGCCAGCAAGCGGTCGAAATCTACTGTCGCCGTCAGCAAAGGCGTCCGCATTCGACCGCCGGTTTCGCGACAGCGTTCAACCGACTGTCGAATCATCTCATGAGCATTCTCGCCGCCGATCGCAAACCAAAGGCACGAATCGGCATGCGCAAAATAGACGTGATTGAGCCTTTCAGATTCGTCGAATTCATCGTTGAGCTTTAACAGTTGCAGATCACCCTTTTGGATCAGCTCAGACCCTTCGACACCGTCGATCAACTTCAACAGCGAATTCAAGAGATTGGGATTCTCATCGACATGCAGTCCTCCATAGATGACTCCACCCGATTCCTCGGACCATCCGAGCTTCACCATAGCTTCCAGTGTTCCATGTTTTGAGCAACTGGTTGCTGACTGCACAAAGTCCAGCATCGCAAGACTGGCTTCGTCTGCATCGCTGCTCAGTTCGGCAGCATAAGACTTTCGGAGTGCCGCAGCCGCTTCCTTCCAATCGTTCGGAAGGTTCACCGCGACGTGCAGAGTCGCGGCTGCCGAGTCATTCACGATCGGAGCAAACCGACTGTCCGCCGAAGCGATTTCGAGCAGTGTCTTCCCGAGTCCGCTGTTCGCGCGCGCCGCAATTCTCAGCTCACCACGGACGGGTTCGTCATCCCTTGCGAATTTCAGCCAGCCTGTGATCTCTTGTGTATCAAACATCGTGGCCTTCACGAGGTCCAGCCCCGCTTTGCCCGACGCACGTCGCCATGCGTAATCCACCTCCAGCTCGTCATCGTGCTGCTGTAGTTCTGTACCGACGCCGGCGTTCAGCAGATCCCATCCAAGCTGCCGGAATCCCATCGGAATGCGGTCCGGATAAAATGACAGTTGACCGTTGAGTTCTGCATCATTCTCATCACGGAGCACTGCAGTTGATGGCAGATTCATGTCCCACAGCATGGCCGTGTTACCAGTGAACATAAAACCGTCGTGGTATCGAACATAAGTGGTGACCGTGTATGAGGTATCGCGGAACCGGCGTCCGTTTTCTTCAACAATGCGACCGGGGCTGTCTGTGGAGGAAGTTGACATGCCGAAAGGGCCAATCATGATGGTCGACTGCTGACCTTCAGGGATATCTACATCCTCTGCTTCCGACGCTGGTGCATCGGTGTTTGATGCAGACACTTGTTTCACGGGAATCCCGCTGTCATCGTCCGACGCTGTGACCGCCATCGGTTCATCAGTGATTTCGGCTCGAGCCATCGTAGTGCGGACGAGTTTGTACTTGTCATCAGAGCCCTCAACGACTGAAGAATCGCCCATCGCCGAATTCTGCGCCCGGACAAGCTTTTCGAATTCGTCCTGACTGCCGACTTCGGAATACTGAATCTGTTCAGCCGCCGGAATCAGCCCGCGCTGCAGATAGACCAAAAAGCCCGAGGCCGGTGTCTCGACGGTCGTGACAACGATGTCGTTTTTCTGTTTGTCAATCGCCTTAGTGATCCTTGGACCAACCTGCAGGTCTCGGTTGAGTCCACGAATATATTCCGCCAGTCCCTCCTGAGTCCACCCGTTGAATCTCGCGATGAATACCGGTTGGTCAGCAAGTTGCGGAGTCTCCTGCCCGGCGCAGGCAGAAGTAAGTGCAACCAGAGCTGCAATGATCGAAAATCGCAGGTTCATAAATGGCATCCTTGCCGGAATTCTCAGGACGATATACCGCGCACGGGAAACAATAAAACAATAAAACAATTCGGTTGTCCCCATTCGGTTGTCCCCATTCGGTTGTCCCCATTCGGTTGTCTAATTCATGCCACGCCATGCCACAACGGAATGAGGGACAACCGAATGAAACGCACGGAATGGTCGGATTCTCTGCGTTCGCCCTGTTTTCTGCCAGACCGAATTGGGTCATATCCCGCCTGCTGAAAGACACCCTGAAACCCTGCACATTTATAGAGGCGACCGTCGCCCGGTGATGCGGGATTCCAGGCGAAGCAGGTATACTCCACGCGGCCAGAAATGAGAATGGCGAGCGGAGTGGCGTGAGCCCTCCGGTACCTCGTTTTTGTACCGGCAAGCTGACGCATGCCGCTCGCCAATTCTCTCAATCTTGACCGCGAGGAGTATAGCATGATCGGCGAGAGCCTGTATCATGCTGCGCGGCAGTTCGTTCGGCCCGAAATCAGGCGTTCTGAATCAGAGAGATGAGTACGATGCGAATTCAATTGTTCCTGTCCGCTGTTGTTGTCGCTGGAATTACCGGATGCAGTGACTCCCCGGAACCCGCCGTTACCGGCAATGCGGCATCGACCGCCCAGCCCAGCAGCGATTCGACTGCAGCGACTCCGCAGCCGACCGCATCGACCGAGAAGACCGGGACGTCGCTGCCGAATGGTGGTGAAGCCAAACAGCCACCATTGAATGATCCGCCCACCGAAGAATCCGCAGACAAGCCACCAGACAAGCCAGCCGAGAAGCCGTCGTATCGGATCGTCGAAACGAAAAGTGACGGCGGGCGAGTCATTGAATACGAGGTGATGATTCCGGTTAGCGAGGAACGAATTCGAACCAACGCAGCTGGACAGGAAGAAGTGTACACCGTGACACGCACAGTCACAGAAACTCGACAGACAGTGGTGCCGCCAGGGCAGGACATTGACGAGTTTCTTAAAAGCAAAGCAACTGGTCCAGGTGCTCCGGCAGCGGCGGCCGATCCCGCTCCCGTGCCGACTGTTCCATAGGAGTCTGATCACGCGCGCGATCCGCTGGTGACCCATTGACCGTTGTGACGGTTTGCAAGTGCTGACGGTTTGCAAGTGCTGCAGATGATTTAAGTCAGAATCCATCCGGAATGAAGCGATATTCTCCGCCGTTCTTCAAGGCGATTTGTCGCATGATCCCGGCACCCACGTCCGAGCCGAACGTGATGGTATGAACGACCGAACGGCTATTGTGATACCTGACGATTCCCTGGGTCTCGGGCGGAATATCGCCGTCTGACAGAAAGAACACGACATCGGGCTTCAGCTTCATTGTCAAGGCAATCGCCAACTGCGGTTGAGTCCCGCCCTGAACTTGCGACTGTCCGATCCAGTTGAAGACCCTGCCAAGATTCCTTTGGTCCGCTGGAATCAGTTCGATTGTGTTATCGGGAAAGAACATCGGATAGGTCTCGTTGGTGTAGAACACGACAAAGAAGCGCTGATTCGGCTCCAGCTTGCTGAGCGCGTTCACCAATTCCGTGCGGGCACGTTGAAATCTCATGCCGGACATGCTTTGGGAGGCATCGATGACGAAGGCCACTGAATTCGCCTGGACTTCTTTTCCAAAGAAAGTCACTTTTCCTTGACCTTTGTTGTCACTCTCGCCCGGTCCGTCAGCCGTACCCGCTTTTCCTTTCCCTGCAACGCTGCCCCGTTTGGCTCCACCGCTTTTGTCAAACGCCGGTGACTCAACGCTGGGGATCGCCGCGAGAGCAACGCATGATTCCGTCAGCGCTGTCACAGGCATCGAGGCTGACACCACCATTTCGGGCATGGGGTTCGCGTTTTCATTTGGCAAAGCGATTTCAATCTCCGCGTTGCCGAAATCCAGGTCGCCTCCAACTGCTTCTGCGAGCATGAATGTCGCATCCAGCGGAGCTGCGGTTTCCGTGACGCGACCTGCAATCACAATCCCGGCCAGAATGCAGACGATCGTCGTGTGCAGCACGATGCTGACGACGGTGGAAATTGTGTGTGCCGTCCACCAGACCTTCGGGCGGTCAATCCCGACCGGCGGCAACAACGTTATCTGCGACTTTGACCCGCCAGCGTGGCTTTGTCGGAGTCTGATAAAAGGGATGCGGCTAGGGATGCGGCTCATGATCGTCGCCGACATTGTAAGAAGACTGCGGTGATCCAACTGTCAGAAGAATGCTGACTCTATCGGATTCTATGTGCAGCCCCCGATTGGTTTTGAAGGAAAAATCGAATGTGGGAGAATGATCGTTTAACGGCGAGTCGCAGGCGTAGGCGAAATTCTTTGCCGCCGACGCCTGCGGCTTGTCGTTTAACCCTGATTATTTATCAATGGTCAAATAGAAGAGGCCATCGCGGCGTAGAAGTTGTTGTCAAGATTCAACTTACGGAAATACAGCGAGGCCAGGGATGAGTATACAGACTGTTGAAGGATTTGAGTGTGGAACATGGCAGGGAAAACCGCTCGAAGACGGTTGTGGTGAAGACCGAAGTCACGGCGTTCAGCAGCAGTCAGCGTGCGGTGATTACCAACGTACCAGAGGCCGCACTGAATCCGCGTGCGACGTATCTGAACTATGCGATGCGTGGCGAAAGTGA
>JAYTAK010001315.1:0-2468 GCA_043737515.1 Candidatus Kuenenia sp.
CATGAAAATAACGAATACCATTGGGTCAGCCTTAATCGCATCGATCTGCGCCCTCTCCATCATGAATTCATCGGCAGTGATCGGTCGCGCTGACGAGCCGGAAAAGTCCAGGGACGATGAACTCAGCGCTCAGCGGCTGCAACTGATGGAGAAGCGAATTGCGGCCATCACGGTCGCATCGGACGAGGAAGGGTTTCCAAAAGCGTTCAACGCCAGACCAATTTTTCGGTACACAGACCCAGCTCGCAGCTATGTGGCCGCTGCCGTATGGAAGCTGGGTGAAAGCGGCCGTCCGAAAGCGATCGTTACGACAGAGCTGAATCGACAGTTCTTTGGTCGTTCGATTATTTCCTACGAATACCTCTCACTGACACAAACACCATTCACAGCAACTGCCGACGATGTGAACTGGGCGCCAAAGGACTCTGTGTTGACCTTCAAGCCAGTCCCCGGAGCCGATCCTCCCGATGAGTCCCCCAGGCGGCGACTGTTGCAACTGCGGTCCATCGCCAAGCGGTTTGGAGGAGACGAGGAGGTTGAAAACGAGAAATGCGAACTTCGTCTGCTGCCGCAACCCGTCGATCGCTACACGCCATCAACCGCCGATCATGCTGACGGCGCAATCTTCCTGTTGTGCTATGGCACGAACCCGGAAGTCGCTCTGTGCATTGAGTCCGACGGCAAGTCCTGGAGCTATGCGGCGGGGAGATTGACCGGAGCCCAGCAAGTTCAACTCACGATTGATGGCAACACGGCGTGGCAAGGGCCAGCCTTCAAGTACGGTTTCAATCAACCGTACGATTCATCGAACTCGCCGGTCGCCATTCCCGGAATTGCGGCAGACGGCAGTGAAATGGGTTCACCGCAAAATTAAGTGCGCGTCACACATTGATCGCCATGACTGCGATTCATCCTGAAAGGATTGCAGAAATCCGCCGGTGGTCGCCGACAGGCGCACCACCGGTAAAGAAACAATTCCCCGCTTAGTTGTTGGGAATCTGACAGCCCGACTGGCGGTGTTGTTTTTTAGCCACGAAAAGGCCCAGCGCGGGCTTCGCCCGCAACCCAAAGTAGCCATCACGCTCCGCCGTGATGAGCATTTGTCAATCGACATTCATCAATCGAGTCAAGGTTCCACAATCAGCGCCGTTGCATGGGGCTGAAGGACAATCGAGGCGGGATCTTCATTCATGTGGCCCTTTTCGAGGCTCGTCACGGCGGAGCGTGACGGCTACTTTGCGATTTGCCCGTCACTGCGGCCGAATCCTGGTGGGAACGATGTTTATCAATCAGAACAACCTCTACAAACCGACGCCTGATAAACTTCGACGCACAACAAGAATTCAACCGTTAGTAGTACGGAGGGCTGACGCCCAACCGCTCGCCTTAAAATGAAATCCCAAAATGACTGAATCACCCGAAGAACAGCCGCTGCGAAGTCTGCATACGAATACGTTTCCCGCGCTGCTCGAACAACTGGGGATCTCGCTGCTCGTGACGACGTACCAGGCTGGCAAACTCGTTGCGCTGCGGGCGGATGATGGTGTGCTGAATACGCACTTTCGAAGTTTTTCCAAACCGATGGGGTTGGCTCTGCAAGGGCCGCAACTGGCGATCGGGACTCAGCACGAGATCTGGGAGTACCATGCCAACGATGCGGTGGCTCCGAAGATGGAGCCGCTCGGAAAGTGCGATCGCTGTTTCATGCCGCGCGTCGGTCATGTCACCGGCGACATGCAGATTCATGAAATGGAATGGGTGGGCGACGAACTCTGGTTTGTCAACACGCTGTTTTCATGTCTGGCGGTTCGCAGCATTCAGTACAGCTTTCTTCCGAAGTGGCAGCCGCCGTTCATCAGGGCATTGGCTCCGGAAGATCGTTGTCATTTGAATGGTCTCGGGTTGCGGGACGGACAGATTCGTTACGTCACGGCGCTTGGACAAAGTGACCAGGCTGGCGGCTGGAGAAATCGCAAGAAGGACGGCGGCATCGTGATGGACACGACGACCAATGAGGTCCTGGTCGATGGACTCGCAATGCCTCATTCGCCGCGCTGGTACAACGATCGCCTGTGGGTGTTGGAATCCGGTGCGGGGACAATCGGGACCGTCGATGTCGCAGCGAAGACGTATCAACCGCTGACGGAAGTTCCGGGGTTTACGCGGGGACTGGATTTCTGCGGTCCGGTGGCGTTCGTCGGACTGTCGCAGGTGCGGGAGTCTGCGGTCTTCAGCGGCATCCCGATCACCGAACGAAAACAGGAACGCACGTGCGGCGTCTGGGCCATCCATATTCAAACCGGAGAGATTCTCGGCTGGGTGAAGTTCGAAGACGCCGTGCAGGAAATCTTCGCGGTACGGGTCGTCCCAGGAATCCGTTTCCCGGATCTGGTCAATCATGACACGAAACTTCTGGACGGCTCTTTTGTGCTTCCAGATGCCGATTTGCAGCGAGTGCCCCAGGCATA
>JAYTAK010001316.1:0-2468 GCA_043737515.1 Candidatus Kuenenia sp.
GGGAGCCAGTCCGTGGGCCTTCATGGGGACTCAGTACTTTCTGGTGACACACGCGCATCTGGACCATCTGGCCGCGTTGCCCGTGTATGTCGCGCGGCGGCGGATGATGAAAATGGAGCCGCCCACGATTTATCTGCCGGACGAGGTCGTCGATCCCGTCTGGGCGATGCTCAAAGCATGGCAGAAGCTGGATCGCGGTCGCATGAATTGTGAACTCGTCGGTGTCAAGAGCGGTGATGTGCTCACCCTTTCGCGCGAGCATCGTGTGGCGGTGTATTCAACAACGCATACCGTGCCGTCGGTCGGTTATGTCGTATACGACGTGCGGAAAAAGCTGAAGCCTGAGTTTCATGGCCTCAAAGGCGATCAGATTCGCGACCTGAAGTTTCAGGGTATCGAAGTGGCCGCAGAATCCCTGACGCCGATTCTGGCCTTCACGGGAGACACGTCACCGGCTGGTCTTGATGTGCATCCCGACAATTTTGCCGCCGAAGTGCTGATCACGGAGATGACGTTTTTTCGTCCCGAACATCGCAAGGAAAAGATTCACAAGTTTGGGCACATGCATCTGGATGACATCATTGAACGCGCTGACAGATTTCAGAACCAACTGATCATTCTGGCGCATCTGAGTACCAGAACACACGATGCGGAAGCGAAACGCCGACTGGATCAGCACCTGCCGCCATCGCTGCGAAATCGAGTGCTGCTGTGGAAGCAGGGTGATGGACCACAATACGTTCCACAATAAGGTTCTGCCTGGAATTGAGTGGCTGGGGAATTAAAGGTTCAAGTCGAGTTTTCCAGCCGTCGTTTCGCTCACGCTGTAGCTTTCGGCGGTGCGGGAGTTGTTGGCGACGATGAGTTCGGCCAGCAGGCCGAGTGACAGAGCCTGGCCGCCGAGGAGTGAGGCTGCAATCGAATACGCCAGAAGCGGACGATTGCCGATGGGTACGGCAGGTTGAATGAGGCCCGTCTGCATGGCCAGCCAGAGCAGGCTCAGATAGCCAAGTCCCAGCATCCCCAGCGCGAAAAATCCCAGTCCAATGGTGCCAAGGGCGTGCGACGGACGACGACCGAAACCCGTCAGAAACGTGACTGTCAGCAGGTCAAGCAGACCTCGAATAAAACGTCGCACACCGTATTTCGAATGACCATGCTGCCGAGGGCGATGGTTCACGGCGACTTCGGCGACCTTGAATCCGCGTGCATGTGCCAGCACGGGGATGAAGCGATGCAGTTCGCCATAAATCTGCAATTCACGGGCGACTTCGGTCTTAAACAACTTCAGTCCGCAATTGTGGTCGTGCAGCTTCAGGCCGGTCATCGCGCCGACCATCAAGTTGAAGACTTTGCTCGGATAAACTTTGTGCCATGGATCAAGCCGACGCTCCTTCCACCCGTTCACCACGTCGTAACCCGCGTTGATCTGCCTGAGCAGTGCCGGAAACTCCGCAGGGTCGTCCTGCAGATCGGCATCGAGCATCAGGATGAGTTCGCCGGTGGCGATCTTCATCCCTGCCGTCAATGCAGCGGCTTTGCCAAAATTGCGTCGCAGACGAATTCCGGAAACGGGTGCGGCGCTGTACCTGGATGCCTGAGACAACTGCGTGATGACGCGCCATGATTCGTCTGTAGATCCATCGTCCACCAGGATCACTTCAAACTTCGCCACGGCTTTGCCGATCCCGGCATTCAGTTCATCGATCAGCTGCACCAGACTCTCGTGCTCATTGAAGACCGGCACCACGACCGAGAGGGCAGGGCGGTTCGCCGCAGGAAGGTTTTGGTCGCTCATAGAAGAGATCGCTTCGACTTCTAAACGCGTCGAAATCAGTGTGCTGGCTACTGGGCTGTCTGGATGAAGCGGAGTAAAGTATTGTTGACAAAGAATAATGACAGCAAATCATAGTCGGCGGAGCGACTGAGCTACGTAGGCGATGTCGCTCCGCGACTCGCATTCTGGTGAACGCACTCTCATGAACAATGCACTGCGTCGGTCGAAAAATCTCTCTACGGCGGTTCCGGCAACAGTTGAATATGGCCGTCGCAATGTTTGCACACGACCTTGTTTCCAATGTACTTCATCGCGGCACGCAGTTCATTTTTGCAGTGCGGGCACTGCGCGTAGAACGCATTGATCACAACCAGCGGTGAGTAGGTAAATGGTTTGTTGCAGTGTTTGCACTGCACCTTCAAGTTGCGGTACTTTGTATGAATCCGCAGTTCTTCTTTACAGCCGGGGCAACTGACATAATGACCTTTTGGCGATGCAGCGGCAATCACGGCAAGCTCCGGCAAGGGTATGAACATGGGAATCTCGACACTGTCTTCCGTGAGTTCCGGATTTAACAGGGCGCGACAGGACCGACAATGCACAACGCGTGGCGGCATATGATCACCACACTGGGGACAGGGACCTCCTGGCCATGCACCATTCATCGAAACTGCCTTTTACAAAAATTCTT
>JAYTAK010001317.1:0-2467 GCA_043737515.1 Candidatus Kuenenia sp.
TGTTCCTGGGGGCCGACCTGCAGTGTGCTCAGTGCCACAATCATTTGTTCATCGACGACTACAAACAGCAGGACTTTCAGGGGCTGTATTCGGTCTACCTGAATCTCTCCGTGAAGAGCGGACTTGATTTTCCGGCGGTGACCGAAAAGGCCATGGACAAGAAGCTGGAGTTCGTTTCAGTCTTCGATCCCACACCGCATCAGACCGGGCCGCGAATTCCATTTGCGAAAGAGATTGAAGTCCCCGAACAAGCGAAGGATGGCCCTGCCGTCAGCGCTCTCGCGCTGCTGGCGCATGACTTTCCGACGCCAGAAAACAGGCTCTTTTCGAAAAACATCGCCAATCGTTTGTGGTTTGTGATGCTGGGACGTGGTCTGGTGCATCCGCTCGATCTGCATCATTCCGGGAATCCGCCGTCGCATCCGGAACTGCTCGATCTGCTGGCCTCAGAATTCGCGGCCCATCAATACGACATCAAGTGGATGCTGCGCGAACTGGCGCTCACGCAGACGTATCAACGCAGCAGTCGGTATCCGACTGCGATGGCAGATGAAACTGGTGAACCGGGAGCCGTGAGTCTCGATCAGATCCCGCCGCACAGTTATCTGCT
Organism: Candidatus Kuenenia sp.; assembly: GCA_043737515.1. Taxonomy (GTDB): domain Bacteria; phylum Planctomycetota; class Planctomycetia; order Planctomycetales; family Planctomycetaceae; genus SXXK01. The sequence continues at coordinate 611 of JAYTAK010001317.1, forward strand.
GTTCAATGAAAAGCGTTTGCTGGCTGAGCAACTCCTGTACAGTACGCTCCAGGCGACGGGCAACCTCGATCGCCTGCTGCAGCCAGCGGCGGAGGGAAAACCAAATCCGGAACTCGTGGACCTGACAGCAAAGTACATTGCGGCCTTTGCCAATGAACCGCGGGAGCCGGAAGATCAGATCAATCCGACTGTCAAAGGCGCGTTGTTCACACTGAATGATGAAACGTCTCTGCACTTGCTGTCACGGCAGCCGGGGAATCTGATCGATCGACTGATGACAATGACCGACGATCAGCTTCTGGCTGAAGAACTGTATTTGTCCATATTCACCCGCAAGCCGACTGATGACGAACGTACTGAACTCGTTGCCTGGCTGGCTCAACACATGAACGGCCGGGAAAAGGCGATCGGGATGTGGGCGTGGTCGATGCTGACGTCGATGGAATTTGTGATCAATCATTGAATCTTGGGACAGAGAACAGATATGAGTCCATCACAACTCTGCAAACCCTGGGAACACCGGTTGTCGCGTCGGCAGTTGCTGGGCACGATGGCTGCGGGAGGGCTTGGGCTGCGATCATTTCTGCAACCATGCGTGGCGGAAGATCTGGCGAAGAACGACAAACAAGTGCTGCTGATCTGGCTGGATGGCGGCATGAGTCAGCTCGAAAGCTGGGATCCGAAACCGAACACGGAATTTGGCGGCCCGTTTCGGGCGATCCCGACGTCGGTTCCGGGAATCAACGTCTGCGAACTCCTGCGGCATACGGCAAAACAAATGCACCATCTCGCAGTGCTGCGGAGCGTCTGCACTCAGGACAACAGCCATTCTGCGGGCGTCGCGAGAATCAATCGGGGCGATCCGAAGAACCGCGGCGTCGACTATCCGTTTCTCGGCTCAGCGGTTGCAAAACTTCTCGGTCCGACCAGCAGTGGCATGCCACCGTATGTCTGGATCAAGCCGTACAGCGGAGGATTTAAGGCCAGCGACGCTGGGTTTCTCGGCGCGAAGTATGGAGCCTTGGCGCTTGGCGATGGCAAACCGCCGGATAATCTGCTGCTCAACAAATCCATCAGCCCTGAAGAGAATGATCTGCGAAACGAACTCCGCCAGAAATTCAATGATCGCTATGCCGTCGGACGCCGCAAAGAATGGACCGAAGCCAACAGCTACGTGTATGAGCTGGCGAAGAAACTGATGGACCGGGGCGATCTGTTTGATGAATCGTCGTTCACTGACAAAGATCGCGAGCGTTATGGCACGCACGAACTGGGACGGCATCTGCTGCTGGCGCGCCGGACGCTCGAAACCGGCGTGCGGTTTGTGAAAGTCAATTCGTATCACTGGGACAGTCACGGAGACAACTTCAACGCCTGCGACAGTCTGATCCGGCAGTTCGATCAGCCGTTCGCGGCTCTGATCGAAGATCTGCATGAACGCAGCATGCTGGACAATGTGCTGGTGATTGTCATGAGCGAATTCGGCAGAACCCCGAAAATCAACTCCCACGTTGGTCGTGATCACTGGCCGGAAGCGTGGTCGATCGCCATGGCGGGAGCGGGGATTAAACGCGGCGTGGTAGTCGGGAAAACCAATGACCAGGGCACGTTTGTGGATGGCCAGCCGCATGACATCGGCGATCTGTTCCACACATGGTTCAAAGCGCTGGGTGTCCTTCCGGAAATGATGGAGTACGATAACCACGGCCAGCCATTACCGGTGGCCAATGAAGAGTGCAGCCCGATTGCTGAATTACTGAGTTAGCGCGGGCGTCAATGCGTGATTTTTGGGTAGGCCGGACCAAGCGAAGCGCAGTTCCGGCAGGTGTCTGGCAATTGCCGGAACGGCGCTTCGCT
>JAYTAK010001318.1:0-2467 GCA_043737515.1 Candidatus Kuenenia sp.
TCGCCCGCAACCCAACGTAGCCACGCTCGCCAGAGCGTGGGTTTCCTCTGGATCGCCCACGTTCTGGCGAACGTGGCTACAAAGTTGCTCGCTCGGTCCGCGACTACAAGAATGTCCAGGCTACAGGAAGCACAAGAGGGAGAGACACGTGGCGACTCGAATACTCAGCATCTCCGGACTACGGGGCATCATTGGAGATGGTCTGGATCCGATTTACACGACGCGGTTTGCGGCAGCTCTGGGAACGATCTTCTGCGGTGGCAAAGTTGTTGTCGCGCGCGATGGGCGATCGACCGGGCCCATGATTCAGCACGCCGTGATCTCAGGATTGCTGGCCACGGGCTGCGAGGTGCTGGATGCCGGTATCTGCACGACGCCCACATGCGGCGTTCTTGTCCGACACCACAATGCGGCCGGCGGACTCCAGATCACCGCCAGTCACAATCCGATCGAGTGGAATGGACTCAAACCGTTCGCACCGGACGGCTCAGTGTTCAATCGGGAACTCGGGCAACAGCTCCTCACGATTCTGGAGTCTGAAGCAATCGCATGGAAGGACTGGGCCGGACTGGGAAAAGTCACCGTGCTGCAGGATCCATCCCAGCCGCATATCGACAAAGTTCTTTCGCTTGTCGATGTCGATGCCATTCGCAAAAAGAAATATCGCGTGGTGCTGGACTGCAATCATGGCTCGGGTGCAACCTGTGGTCCTCGGCTGCTGGAAGCGCTGGGTTGCGAACTGGTCGTGCTGGGCGGCACGCCGGACGGACGCTTTGAGCACATTCCGGAACCGACCGAAAAGAACCTCGGCGATCTCTGCAAAGCCGTCATTCAACACAAGGCGCATGCCGGATTCGCACAGGACCCGGACGCAGATCGGATGGCGATTGTGGATAACGATGGTCGTTACATCGGTGAGGAATTGACGCTGGCTCTAGCCGCAGATTTTGTGCTGGAACGCCGCAAGGGGCCGTTCGTCGTCAATGGCTCCACCAGTCGCGTCACCGCAGACATTGCCGCAAAACACGGCTGCCAGTTCCATCGCAGTTTTGTCGGTGAAGCGCACGTCTGTGCCAAGATGCGGTCGGTGCAGGCCGTGCTCGGTGGCGAAGGCAACGGTGGCGTGATCGAACCACAGGTCGGCTATGTGCGAGACAGTCTGGTCTCAATGGCTTATGTCCTGGCCGGGATGACGGAGAAGAAAAAGACGCTGGCAAAGTGGGCGGATTCGCTGCCGTTCTACACGATTGTCAAAGACAAAATCACCTGTCCCGCCAGCGCGGTTCCGGCGGCCTGCGAGGCCCTGCGAAAAGCATTCCCGGATGCAGAAGCTCGGGACGGCGACGGGCTGCGACTGGACTGGTCCGACCGCTGGGTGCAGGTCCGCGCCAGCAATACGGAACCCATCATTCGGATCATCGCCGAGGCTCCGGAAACCCAACAGGCAGTAACGTTGATTGACGAAGCCATGAGAGTGGTTGCTGCCTCTGTGGTGCCGTTTTTGCAATGACAAATATCGGGATTCAACCAGACGTCAATTCTTCCGCGTCTTCAGGGCATGAAACACGGCTTCGATCTTGTTGCTACGCAGTACAGGGCGATCGGGATCGGCTAGGTTGTCGTTGATCACAATCCTGCCGTCCGGGCCGATCAGCAGGTAGCTGGGGAAGCTGTATACGCCAAGCTTTGAATAGTGATCCAGCAGTGTTCCATCGGTGTTATCGACGACGATTGGAAAGTTCATGCCGTGCTCTTTGGCGTAGGATGCGACGGCTTCCGGTGATTGTGACTTCGTGTGAACTGAGACCACGGTGCAGCCTCGTTCGCGAAACGCATCGTAGGTGGCTTTCACGGTTGGCAGATCGGCATGACACGGTCCACAGCCGATGAACCAGAAATCGAGCAGCACAAACTGGCCCTTGAGGTCTTTCAGGCTTCGTGCATCCGTGTTGAGCCATGTTCCGTTCGAGAGATCCGGAGCCAGCTCACCGGCAACTCCCGCAGGAAAACTAACCACTCGTTCTGCATGTAGCTTTCGACGAGCCGCCGTCTCAGCTTCGGATCGCAAGCCAAACGGCTGGTCAGCCAGGGGATGCAGAATCCACTCTGTTTCCTGGGACTTGACCGTTACTTGCAAATCGGCAACGGATGACGAATTTGTCAGATCGATTTCCGCTCGACCCGCGTTTCCGGATTCAGGATCAATCGCCAACACAAAGATGGTCGTTTGGAGTCCGTCGCCATCCTGCGACGTTGGGATTCGAGAGACGGGTAGTTCGAATCGACCGCTTTCATCCGTGAAGCTGACCGTAGAGTCGGCCCCTCGTCCAGTGCTTCGAAGACACGTGATCGCGCCGGCAACGGGTTGCCCGGCAGCCGTGACGACTTTCCCTCGAATCGTTGGCAACGGCGTCAATTGAATGTCCGGGAGTTCCGTGACCTCGGAAGTGACCTGGAACTCGAATCT
>JAYTAK010001319.1:0-5671 GCA_043737515.1 Candidatus Kuenenia sp.
ACAGCGTGACTCGGCGTCAAGTTCTGGCGGTTGATACGGCGATTCCGTTCAGTCAAACTTGCCTACGTGAATCAAGTGTCGCGAGCAGTCTGCCAGTCAGTCGATGTTATTGTTTGTAAACTGGGGCCGAATTTATTGGGAGTGTGTCGTGGAAATTCTGACAACCACAACAAAACGAATGCTCTCGTACCAGGAAATGGTTCGATCGTGGCAGCGCGATCATTCTGACGCGAAAGTGGCAGATGCCTTTACGGTGCTGATGCAGAAGTATGATTTTTCGGGATTGCTCTGTGAGGGAATGCTCTTATGGAAGTCCATCACGGAACTTCATCAAGGGTTTCTCGACAGCGTATCCAGTCGTGAGATTGAACCAAACCTTCCGTTTGAGCAGGAGATTTGGGATCTCTATCAAGCGTGGCTGCAACACACACAGAAGCTTGAAAGTGTGCTTCGATGCTTTAAGGAACGGGGCATTGATATTGAGCATGCTGCTGAGTTCTCAGAGTGTTTGTCAGACGCTCAGGAACAGCTTTCCAACATCAGCCGACCCGGTGTTGCGATTGTCAGCTTTGCAGGTTTTCCCGCCCAGCCTTGCCCGTAACGGAGTTCGGCAGTGGTCGGCGTTACTGCACTGCACCTCGGAGCGATTGTCTACGTGCGTGAGACTTGTGCAGAAGCTCGCTGCAGACAAGGGGAATCCCGACGCCGGCGGTTGAGTTCGGACGGCATGAAGGAGACGTCCCGAACAGCATCGCTATGCGTTCAGTATGATCCCAGATTACAATGCACCCGTCTGAGGCGAGCGAATGAACTGCGAATCCCCGCCGGAACAGAAAGATTACGGAGCCACATCAAAAATGCGATCCACCAACGACAATCATCGCGTGACGCGGCGTGAAGTTCTGGCGGTCGGTGCTGCCGCTTGCGGAGCGGTGATGGGGGCCGGTTCTGGACTGTCGCAGCCGTCGGATGAAACGAACGCGGCGTCCGATAAGGAATTTGCACTCAACTACATGCTGGCGTCGTGCATGTATGGTTACTTGTATGTGGGTGAGATACTTCCAGAAGTCGCGAAGTGCGGCGCGACGTATCTGGATCTCTGGCCGAAGAAGCACGGCAATCAGCGTGAGCAGTTGACGGATCTGGGTGAAGATCGATTCGCCGGGTTATTAAAGAAGCACAACGTCAAACTGGGTTGCATCACACAATATGCACTTGGCCCATTCGGGCTGACGGAAGAGTTTCAGCTCGCCCGACGCTTTGAATGTGAGTTGATTATCACGGGTGGCGAAGGGCCGAAGGGCCTGGCGGGTGCCGAGTTGAAGTCGGCGGTTGGCGGATTCGTGGAACGCATGAAGCCACATCTGGCCGTAGCGGAGGAGAATAACGTTACCGTCGCCATTGAAAACCATGCGAACAATCTGTTTGATTCGGCAGATTCATTGAAGCACCTGCGTGACCTGGCACCATCAAAATTTCTGAAAGTCGCCTTGGCACCGTATCATCTGCCCCAGGATGCCGAAGAACTGGCCGCCCTGATTCGCGATCTGGGTGACAGCATTGCGATGTTTTATGCCTGGCAGCATGGCAACGGCTGTATGACCAGATTGCCCAAGGAGGAAGAACTGCTGCAACTTCCCGGACGCGGTCCGCTCGATTTCGCCCCGCTGCTGAAAGCGTTGAGCGAAATTCAGTATCAGGGCTGGACGGAGATCTTCATGCACCCGGTTCCACGCGGGATCCCGATCCTCGAAACCGCTGAAGAGGTCACCAACGAGATCAATCGGTCGCGGGAGTACCTTGCGGAATGCCTCCGCACAATCGGCAGAGTCTGATTTTTTTTCACGCTGAACAAACAACCTGCCTGACTTTTTCAGCGGGGCCGGATTGTCTCAGTGCGTGATGTGTCAACATCCGAAAATCCGATGGGAGTCACGATTTCTTTACGTCGATGCATATCGACTGATCTGACGGGCTCTGCGGCGGCGCACGGGAATTGCGCAGTTTTGACGATTGGTCAGCCGCCCTTCATGGAGGAGACCACTTTTAACGATTTTCGCTGAAGTCAGGCTCCTTCCGTGATGAGATCGATTCTTCGATTTTCACTTGCGAGCCTATTCGTCGGCTCGATGCTGATTCTATGTTCCGGTGCGACCGCGAACGCACAACAGCTCGTGCAACCCCCGGTGCCGGAACTACCGCTGCTTGAATCGGTGCCGCCACTGCCACCCGCAGAAACAGTTGTCACCGAAATGTCGTCGCCGCAACCAGTGACGATGACTCCGGGATACTGGATTGTCGGCACACAGTCGTCGCCGCAGGAATTTGATAATTCGGCCCCCGTGTTTTGCCCGAGCGTCACGCGTTATGACGACTGCGTGGGGTTTCGCCGGGCCGATATGCGGGAATTGGTGGAGTCACTTCAGCCGGGTACTCCGGTCTGCATCTTGTCCCACGGTAGTTTTGTAAGTTGGCAGGACGTGCAGGTGGAATCGCGAGAAACCTGGAAGTGGCTGCATCATGCGTGTCCGGGGCAGCCGATTCAGATCATTTATTTTTCTTGGCCCAGTGATCGACCGGCCTTTTCACTCGTGATTCAACTGGACGTCAACCGGCTTGGGCGTCGAGCTGGACGGAATGGATTCTACATGGCCAGTCTGGTGCAGCAGATTCCGTCGGAGTGCCCGATCTGCCTGATCGGTCACAGCCATGGTACGCGCGTGATCGCCTCGGCATTGCATCTGACCGCTGGCGGTTCGGTTGACGGGTACGTGCTGGCACCTGGGCAGTATCCGCAGCACCGACTGCGTGCGGTCTTTGCAGCATCGGCACTGGATCATAAGTGGCTGAATCCGAATGAACGCTACGGTCGCGCATTGTGCTCTGTCGAATGCGTGCTGAATCTGAAGAATTCATGCGATCCTGCCTTGCTCATCTATCCGCTGCGACACCCGTTTTCCTGCGGAGCATTGGGTTTCACCGGAGTAAAGAGGAGAGACAGGAGTCAGATGGGAGCCGGTAACTGCAAGATTCAGGACCTGGATCTGACGGAAGAGATCGGCGTCGGTCATTATTGGCCGAACTACTTCAGCCGCCCCTGGCTGGCTAGAGCGATTCGGAATTATCTGTTCGTTGGTGAACAGGCGGCCAATCGGTAGCGACTACAGTTCATGTACGCCACGTTTGGAAACCTGAGCAAACGTTGACGATTGCCGGTTGATCGGAGTGGTTTGGCACGCTAAAAGCTGATTTTTGCTGCCACAATATTCCGACCCCAGCCACTACCGGACGATCTGCATGACTTCAGAAACTGCCCTCCGTGAACGCAAAGATGCCCTCCGCAAGCAGGCGCACGCGAATCGAAACGCTCAGGAAAACAAGGACGAACTCAGCCGCCGCATCGTCGGTGCGTTTATGGCGCTGCCGGAGTATGCAACGGCTGAGACTGTCATGTTTTACATTGATGTCCGCAGCGAAGTGCGGACTCGGCATGACCTGGAATTGGCGCTGCAGTCCGGAAAGACCATCGTTGTGCCGTGGTGCAACGCCGATGGTGAACTGGAATTGTTTAAGCTGGACTCATTGGACGAGCTGGAAATCGGCATGTACAAGATCCTTGAACCACGCACGGAACTCCGTGGTCTGGCAGAAAAGCAGGTCAACGTTGAATTGCTGGATCTGATCATGGTGCCGGGCGTCGGATTCGATCGTCGCGGAGCCCGCACGGGGCATGGCAAGGGCTACTACGACAAGCTGCTGCAGCATTCGCGCAGCAGTACGCCGCTCGTGGCCCTGGCCTTTGAATGCCAGATGTTCGATGAGATCCCCATGGCCGATCACGATATCTTTATGGACAAGATCATCACGGAAGATCACGTCTACAATGGTCGCGGTCGCAGCTAGCGCGGTTTTCTTCTTGAAGTAGCCGGATTCGTCAGAATTCGGGACGTGGTGATCATCCTGTAACGCACCAGAGTTCTCACGAACTCTGCTCCGTTCTCACGAACCAAGTTTTCCCAGTCATGCAAGCCACAGGATTCAATCGCGTCTGATGTCAACGATCGTAGAAGATACCTACGCCGAAGCGTTTCGCAGTCTGTACGTTGAGTTCCTGATTACCGCGCGAGATCGCAAGTGGCTGGATCACGCGATCAATGCGGCAACTGGCTGCGGGTCTTCGTCGATCCGTTGCGACTGCGAAGCGGGCCTTGATCGCTACGTCGGCCCCGGCGGAGACCGATCGTTTCAGACTCCGGATGGACGACCGGGAGCCATCTGCCAGTTGCATGTGCCGCGATTCTGGAAAAACCGCGTCGAGGCTCTGGAGAAAGCTCTGCTGACGCGCGTGAGTCAAAACGTGCTGACGTGTCCAACCACGCGCTGCTTTTCGCTCAGCGACGCAGAACCCTATTACCGCCTCGGTCGTAAAGTCGCGTTCTTCGGCGACGGTTTTGAACGGATTGAAGACCGCTTCGGGCGGCGGATGTGGGTGTTGCCGACGATGGGCGGCGACTTCTGTATCGACCGACGATTCAGTTATCACGAAGGCATCATGGGCGGCAATCTCTGGTTCATGGCGACATCCGAAAACGCATCGCTGGAAGCTGCCGAACGTGCCGTCGAAGCCTGTCAGCATGTTCCGGGCGTGATCACGCCATTCCCCGGCGGTGTTGCCGCCAGCGGTTCCAAAGCCGGCAGTCGGTATAAGTTTCTGTTTGCCAGCACCAACGATTCGTTTTGCCCGACTCTGAAGGGGCTGGCTGGCGTCGCATCATTGGTTCCGGACGGTGTTCAGTCGGTCATGGAGATCATTATCAATGGCCGCGATCTGGCGACCGTGAGTGCCGCGACTCAGGCTTCGATCACAGCCGCCTCGGCAGTTCCAGGGGTTGTGAAGATCACTGCCGGAAACTACGGCGGTCGACTGGGAAAAAGCTGGATCTGGCTGATCCCGGAAAATCATCCTGATACTCAAGGTTAATGAAATTGTGACTTCTCCGACTATTCGCGTAAATTCGCGGTTTAATTGTGTTGTGGGACACGACAGCAGCTCACTCTTCCAACAGTCCTGACTCACAACATAGACAGCTAACAGATGGACAGTATTCTCGCGCTCGACAAACCAAGCCTGTGTGCTTGCCAACCTTGAACTCCATTCACGCCGAATCGCAGGCTCGGCGTACCGGGCAGAATATGAATGGCGAGTTCCCGTTTGCCGTTCTTGGGATAGATGCCACAGGTGATCGGCAACCCGTGCTTCCGCACTTTTTCGATGTCATCCGGATTGAAGCCCACATCCGAATCAATCCACAGCGGTCAGAAAGGAATCTGGCCCATGGCTCGGAAGCCAAACGCGAACGCGCGACGAAAAAAGAAACTCAAGGAAGAACAACAACGAAAACAGAGACATCAGAAGAAGGCAAAAGCAACCCATGCCTCAGAAATTCGCAAGCTCTTCAAATGGCTGCTCCCCGACAACCGAATCTTCCGTACTACTAACAGTTGAATTCTTGTTTTCTCGCGCAGATTCTCAGGCGTCTGATTGCTGAAGTCAGGTCTGGCAAAAAAATGAGGGGCAGAAAAATACAGAACACGAATTGAGGTCTTTCTGCGATTCATTTTTCTGCCATGAATTTTTCTGCCACATGCCTTCCTGCGTGAATGACAACAC
>JAYTAK010001320.1:0-5661 GCA_043737515.1 Candidatus Kuenenia sp.
CGTGCATGCCTTCGCGTATGCCATCGATCGCGGTGACCCGAAGCAGATCCGGTTTCAGCAGATCCTCAAGTCCATCGGCTTCGAAGTGAAACTCAAGCCATTCATTCAGCGAAGCGATGGGTCCGCGAAGGGTGACTGGGACGTCGGCATCACTCTCGACATGATCGAGCTGGCCAAAGCATGTGACGTCGCCGTGCTGGCATCCGGCGATGGTGATTTCGACCTTGTCGTCAAAAGACTCCGGGACGCCCATGGCGTAGAGGTCGAAGTTTATGGCGCGAGGAAGCTCACAGCGGCAAGCCTGATCCAGGCCGCAACGCGGTTCATCCCCATTGAAGGGCGGCTCCTGCTGACGACCTAGGACTGGCGCACCAATAAGTGCGCCTCGTGGTGGATGCTGCCAGCATCCGAACTGACGCTGGCAGCGTCGGCCACGACAGTTATTTCTGTGCCGGTACTTAGCGCGGTCGGCCAGATAACGGGCGGACTCATCGAAGCAAGGTCATGGTGTGCCTGCTGTTTGTTTCGCGGACGCCCGGAAAGGGCTTTTTTCAACGTTTCGGGACGATCCATGATACGATGTGCGAATCCTTTGAGAATCGCTGCGTGATTGCGGGGCCTGCGGCGACCTGACTGCAAGTGCTCAAAGAAATCCCCGATGCCGAACCGGGAATTCTGTGAAATGAGGCCGATTTGAACGATTCCGCTTTGGTCGAAGGACTTCGTCGTCACGACCCGGTCGCAGTGCAGCACTTGAGTGAGTGCTACCTGCCGTCGGTTTGGCGCTTTGTGTACGTCAAGGTGAAGGGCGATCGGCATCTGGCGGAAGACATTGTCAGTGAGGCCGTGCTGGCGTTGCTCAGGGCCGCTGCAGATCCGGCAACGGACATTGGAAATCCTGTTGCCTGGCTGAGGTCCGTGGCGGCTCATAAGGTGGCGGATCACTTTCGAGCGGCGGCACGAGTACAGCATCTGATCGATCAGGCAAAACAGGTTGCGCCGGTGAATGATGGTCGGGACGCGGTGCAGGAGCAGGAATTGCAGGAGCGTCGCGAAGAGATTCGTCAGGTGCTGGATCAACTCCCGGAACCAACTCGGCTGGCGCTGGAATGGAAGTATATCGACGGGCTGAGTGTGAAAGAAATCGCTGGGCGGCTGGATATCACTGACAAGGCGGCGGAATCAATTCTGTTTCGCGGACGGAAGGAATTTCGTCAGCGGATGCTGATGAAAGATGGTCGCGAAGAGTCGTCTGAATCCCCGGACTGTGGCAATTGCAATCAGGTGAATGGGCGCGTGGTGAAGAAGTACGTTGAGATGGATGAAGTGGATTCAGAGGCGGCGAAGCCGTGAGCGGAATGGTGCCCGTGCGTGGAAAGTTGCCAGCAAAGTAGACGTCACTCTCCGAGTGACGCATGTGTTTTAGAGGTGATGCGAGGGGCAATCATCACTCAGAGAGTGATGGCTAAATTGATTTATCGGATCGTGGTTTCCAGGTATTCCTTCAATGATTAACTCGAACATGAATGATGCATCGCCTGACACGGCAGAGGATCGCGAGCTGGAAGAGCTGCTCGTCGGAGCCTTCGATGCGCCACCGGTTCCGCGGTCACTGCTGAAGCGGCTGGATCAGGGGATCGAACAGGAATGGGGCGTGTCGCCTCGACTGGCGGATTCTCAGGCGGCCAAACTGCAGCGGACGCTGGTGCGAGGATCTCGCTGGCTGCGTGGACTGCCGATCGCTGCAGTGATCGTGGTGGCTGTGATCGGGATCGCTGTCTTTAATAGTTCTTCGCCGGTCTACGCATGGTCTTCGATGCTGGATGCGTTGAGCAAGCAGGGCATCGTGCAGTTTAGTCAGAACGGTGTGACTCGCTGGATGTCGCTGTCGGAAGGATTGGTGAGTGAATCAACAGCGGAATCTTCTGTTTTGCTGGACGTTAACAGGCAGATCGTGCTGCGGCGGGAGCACGATGGAACAATGATTGAGCGTCAAGCGGTGCAGATCGATCCGAGCCGGAGTCGCGATAGTCTTGTCTTCGCCTTTCTGGCAGGAGACTCGGGCGGAGCGTTTTCAGGCAAGGCTGTTCAGTCAGCACACATTGCTGATCAGAGCTGGCAGGAAGTCACCGTCGATGGCGCTGAACGAATTCAGATGAATGTTCGATTTGATGTGGCAGACTCTGACTTCGTTGATGTGCAATTGCTGGTGGATCCGGCGACGCATTTGCCGGTTGCCTACGACCTTGGTTCAGCCGGGGGATTGCCGTCGGAGGCGTCTACGACATCTTCATCTTCATCGTCTTATTCGCCGTTGGTATATTCCGATGAACCGACAGCACAGCGGGTGACCGCCGAGTTTCCTCAGGACATGCCGATTGCAGACGTCGATTCATCGACTGAAACAAAGACCGCGTCGAATGATGCGGCGAGCAAACCGGAGACGACGGTTGCGGTTGCCGTCGATTCACCCAATGCCAGTACCGACGTGCCTCACGATTCAGGTCATCCATCGCCGCTCTTCGGTGCCGCATCGAAGTGGAAACCAGTGAAAATCCGACCAAGTGCTTCCGGCGATACTGTGCAGGATCTGGATTTGCTGCTGGCAAAGCTCTGGGAACAGAACAGTGTGCAGCCTGTGGATGCTGCGTCGGATGAAGAACTTCTGCGGCGCGTGTATCTGGATCTGGCCGGTCGGACTCCGAGCGTGAATGAAGTCCGTGACTATCTCAAGGACACGTCACCCAATCGTTACGAAATGCTTGTGGACCGCCTGCTGAACAGCCCGGATCATGCGAGTCATTTGGCCGCACGATTTCGGTCATTCCTGATTCCTGAAGGCGTTGATCTGACAAGCTTTGGCGGGATCGAGACCTTTGAGAAATGGCTGGCGGGGAGATTTCAGAGTAACGAATCGTATGACAAGACGGTGCAGAGTCTGCTGCTGGCGGAAGGTCGCCTGGTGCAGTCTGGTCCGCTGCTGTTTTACTCGGCGACGAAGCTGGAAGCCGACCAGTTGGCGGGGCGCACAGCGCGTGTGTTCCTTGGAATGCGGCTCGAGTGTGCTCAGTGTCACGATCATCCTTTTGAACCATGGACTCAGGAAGACTTCTGGGGCTTCGCGGCCTTCTTCGCTCGCATCTCACGTCCTCGCGGCAAGCTGGAGAATGTTTCAACCGTGATGCAGGTCCGCGATGTGGACCGCGGTGAAGTGATGATGCCGGAATCCACAGCGGCGGTGCCTCCGAAGTTTCTGAATGACAGCGGGGAGATCCAGCTTGAAAAAGCCACGCAGCGACGTCAAAAGCTGACGACCTGGCTGACGGGCCGTGACAATCCGTACTTCGCTCGTGCCACCGCGAATCGAGTCTGGTCGATGCTGTTTGGCAAGGGAATTGTGAATCCTGTGGATGACTTTGGTGTGGGCAATCCACCGTTGTCGCCAGAGCTGCTGGATCTTCTTGCGGGACACTTTATTCAGACCAATTTCAATCTGAAGGAACTCTTCCGAATTGTCGCGCTGTCAACGGCCTATCGCCTTTCCAGCGGGGCGGAAGACTTTGATGAAACACGTCAGGAGTGGTTTGCTCAGATGAACGTCAAGATGCTGACCGCCGAACAGGTTTATGACTGCATCACCGTGGCAACGATGCCGAGTTCTACGCAAACCAGCGACATGATGGGCCTGGTGACTCGTTTCGGAAACGTCTCACGGGATGAGTTCCTGCGGGAATTCCGCACACCGTCAGGTCGATCAACCGAATATCAGGGCGGGATTCCGCAGGCGTTGACTTTGATGAACGGAACATTGATCGACAGTGCGACCGGTCTGGCATCCAGCGGCTTATTAAAGTCTCTGCAGGCTCCTTTTTTTACAAGAGAACAACGAATTGAGATTCTTTACTTTGCGACATTGTCTCGCCAGCCTCGACCTTCGGAGAAGGAACTGCTGGATCAGTACATCACGGACGACATGTCCGGCACTGAACTCCGAGATGCCTTATCTGATGTGCTGTGGGCGCTGTTGAACAGTGCTGAGTTTACGATGAATCATTAGTCGCTCGTGTGAGCGGATCGGCGATGGCGGACTGTTGATTTAAGGAACGATCCGGAGTTTTTTCGTTTAACCCGATGCCGCAGGCGAGGCGTTTCGATCGTATTCCTCCCCTTTGGGTCGGGTTAAACGATTAAACTCAAATTAAATCAACAGCCCGCTGGTCGCCGGACTGTTCATTCAGAACTTTTCAAGGAAATCCCATGAACAACATACTCTCCCGTCGTCGTCTGTTGAGTTCACTTGCCGCCGGTTTCGGCGGCATCAGTGCCAGCGGGTGGTTTCCGCTGTTTGCTCAGCAGCAACTGGCGGAAGCAAAGAAAAATTCGCGGCACGTCATCCTGCTGTGGATGAGTGGCGGACCTTCTCAGACGGATACATGGGATTTGAAACCGGGCCATCCTAATGGCGGCGAGTTCAAAGAAATCCAGACCGCATCGCCTGGCCTGCGATTCAGCGAACATCTGCCGAAACTCGCGGCCATGTCAGACAAAATGGCCGTGCTGCGGGGTCTGACGACGCGCGAAGGGGATCATGGGCGCGGCACCTATCTGATGCGAACAGGGTACTCGCCGATGGGACCGGTGCGATATCCAAGCATCGGAAGTTCGCTGGCCAATCAACTGGGGGCTCCGGAATTTGGACTTCCTGGCTGCGTGAGTGTCGGGGCTTTTCGCACGTTCAACGAAGATGCATTCGGGGCCGGTTTTCTCGGTCCGAAGCTGCAGCCACTGATCGTGGGAGCGTCCGACATGCCCGGTGCGATGACGACCGGTGGCGACGGATTTCCTCAACTGCGAGTCCAGGGGATGAGTCGTCCTCAGAGTATCACCGACGCACGCATGGACAAGCGACTGACCATGTGGAAAAATCTGCAGTCCGGTTTTTTGGCGACTCACCAGGCCGGTGCTCCGAAAGCTCACAACATGATCTACGAAGGCGCGGTGCGACTGATGAACAGTGAAGACGCTCAGGCGTTCGATCTGTCAAAGGAACCCACGGAGTTGCGGGAAGCCTATGGAAAAAATGTCTTTGGTCAGGGCTGTTTGCTCGCTCGACGTCTGATCGAACGCGGTGTGTCATTCGTGGAAGTCTCATTGGGAACCAGCAGCGGCGGGGCAGGCTGGGACACACATTCAGACAACTTCAATGCCGTGAAGTCACTGTCGCTGGATCTCGATAACGGCTGGGCGTCGCTGATGAAGGATCTCTCCGATCGCGGATTGCTGGAATCGACAACAATTCTGTGGATGGGTGAGTTCGGACGCACTCCGCAAATCAACGGCAATGCTGGCCGCGATCATTTTCCGGCTGCATGGTCGGCCGTGCTGGCTGGAGCCGGGATTGCCGGTGGTCAGGCGTATGGCCGAACCAGCGACAGCGGGATGGTGGTCGAAGAGGGACAGATGAGTGCCGAAGATCTGCTGGCGACTTTGTGTCAGGCAGTTGGTGTGGATGAAAAGGCAACGCAGATTGACGATAATGGAAGGCCGATCCGAATCACGGAAGGAACAGCAGCGAAGGCCGTGTTGGCATAGTTAGTCAACACCGTAGGCCGGACCAAGCGCAGCGCAGTTCCGGCAATTATCAGACACCTGCCGGAACTG
>JAYTAK010001321.1:0-5659 GCA_043737515.1 Candidatus Kuenenia sp.
CGGAGCCGCGGCGATCGTGCCAGGCAAACCGGATGACAGCGAACTGGTTCGCCGTATCACATCTCCCGATGCTGATACCGTGATGCCACCAAAGGACCACAACAAACCGCTTTCGGAAATTCAGATCGCCACGCTGAAGCAATGGATTGCCGAAGGTGCAAAGTATGAAAGTCATTGGGCATTCACCGCACCGGCAAAATCAGTGCTGCCGAATGTTGGCACAGATCACCCGATTGATGCCTTCGTGTTGGCACGATTGAAGTCGGAATCACTCACGCCGTCGATGCAGGCATCCCGCTCGGCATTGTGCCGACGAATCTATCTGGACGTCACTGGTCTTCCGCCATCGCCTGAGGAGTTGTCTGCATTTGAAACAGACGGTGTTGTGGCGACCATCGAGTCGTTGCTGAAGAGTGAACGTTTCGGCGAAAAATGGGCGAGACACTGGCTGGATCTGGCTCGGTATTCCGACACCAACGGCTATGAGAAAGACTTGCAGCGGGAGCAATGGTCATGGCGCGACTGGGTGATTGAAGCCATCAATCTCGACATGCCCTACGACCAGTTTCTCGTCGAGCAGATTGCCGGAGATCTTCTGCCCGATACGACGCAGAAACAAATCGTCGCCACAGGATTTCTGCGCAACAGTATGATCAACGAAGAAGGCGCGATCGTGGCGGAGCAGTTTCGCATGGTCGAGATGTTCGACCGCATCGACTGCGTCGGCAAAGCCGTGCTGGGTCTGACGACACAGTGTGCTCAGTGCCACACTCACAAATTTGATCCACTGACGCACGACGAATACTACGGGATGTTTGCGTTCCTGAACAATTCGTATGAAGCGCAATCGTGGGTCTACACGCAGGAGCAACTGCAGCAGATTGCGGAGACTCAAGCGCGCGTGCGGGCTCTCGAAGCACGCATCCGCAGCGAACGACCGAACTGGGAAGCAGAACTCTCGGCATGGGCCAGCGACCTGGCATCGAAGCAGATTCGATGGCAGCCACTGGATGCCATCGAAATGGGCAGCATCAGCGGACTCAATCATCCGACGCAGGAAGCCGACAAATCACTGCTGATGAAAGGCCACACCAGCAGCGATGTCTTTATGATCGCGACGCCGGAACTGCATGGCGTGACCGGGCTGCAGGTGGAAGCGTTGACGCACCGCGATCTGCCTCACAACGGGCCGGGGCGCAGCAGCAACGGCACATGGGCTATGCAGGAACTGGAAGTGCTGGTCCGCAAGCCCGATGCAACCGAATGGCAGAAACAGAAACTCGTCAACGCCACGGCGGATTTTTCACAGCCGGATTCGAAGTCAGACGAAGGCAAGAAGTCTGCTGGTCCGGTTGCGTATTTGATTGACGGCAAAGATGAAAACTCATGGGTCGCGGATCGCGGCATCGGAATGCGGAATCAGCCGGGCGTCGCCGTCGTGCAGTTTGAACAGCCTCTGGAATTTCCCGACGGCACGCAATTGAAAGTCGTCTGGCGCATGGGCGATATGCTGGGCTGCGCCCGCTTCAGCATCACGACAATCACAACTCCGACGGCACCGCCCGTCGATCATGCCGCGATGCTCGCGCTGCGTGTCCCGCGTGAACAGCGAAACGCCGCACAGGATTCCGCAGTGTTCAGCGCGTGGCGAAAATCCGTAGCTGACCTGAAGTCGATCAATGACGAAATCGAAAAGCTGCTCCGGTCACAACCTGTGGCTTCAACTTCCATCCTGCACATGGCAGAACGAGAAGTCAACAATTCGCGCGGGACACATCTGCTGGACCGCGGAAACTGGGATCAGCCTTTGCAGCCAGTTGAGCCGCATGTCCCGGCGGCGTTCCATCTCTTTCCGGCAGACGCTCCAAAGAACCGACTGGGATTCGCCCAGTGGCTGGTGGATCGTCGTTCGCCACTGACGGCTCGCGTGGCCGTCAATCAAACATGGCAGGCGATCTTCGGAACGGGCCTGGTCGAAACGTCAGAAGACTTTGGCACACGAGCCCCCGTGCCCGAGTATCGAGAGTTGCTGGACTGGCTGGCGGTGGACTTTATGGACCATGGCTGGAGTCGCAAGCATCTGATTCGCACAATTCTGACGAGTGCCACATATCAACAGTCTTCGCTGGCGACTCCTGAACTGCTTGAACGCGATCCTGCCAATCGCCTGCTGGCGCGCGGGCCGCGTTTTCGTGCAGATTCTGAAGTCGTGCGGGACATCGCGCTGACGGCGTCGGGTTTAATCACGCACAAGGTCGGCGGGCCGGGAATCATTCCGCCAGTTCCCCAAAACGTGCTCGACTACAACTACACGTATCCGGGGTACTGGACACCGGCGACGGGGCCGGAACGATATCGCCGCACGGTTTATGGATTTCGCAAGCGATCAATGCCCGATCCGGTGATGTCGAACTTCGACGCGCCAAACGGCGACTTTTCCTGTGCGCGCCGCGTGAGGTCGAACACACCCCTCGCAGCCTTGACAGGATTGAACGAAACAGTTTTCGTCGAAGCCGCACGTGCCCTGGCGCTGCGAGTCCTCAAAGAAGCCACCGCCGATGATGCAGCCCGGGCCGATTATGCGTTTCTGCTGTGTACATCCCGGCAACCCAGCGACGCCGAACATGACGAAGTCCTCGCCTTGTTGAAATCGCAGCGGCAGCGAATTGCGGATGGCTGGCTGAATCCGCGCGAAGTCTCGACGGGAGATCCGGCGAAACTTCCGGAGCTGCCGGGTGACACGACGCCTCAGGACGCAGCCGCCTGGACGCTGGTGGCGCGCGTCCTGTTGAATCTGGATGAAACGCTTTCCAAGTACTAGGCACCAGGATTCCCGTGATTCAATTCGTGCCACAGAATTATGGCGGGAGACTTGCAGGAGACTATTGCCATTCGCGACACTCCGCAGGCTTGAAGGAGGATCGCGACAATGCAAAAAGTGCTGGCAGTAGTGCTGGCGGGCGGGAAAGGATCCCGGCTGGAGCCGTTAACGCGTGACCGCAGTAAACCGGCAGTGCCATTCGGCGGATGTTTCCGCATCATCGATTTTACGCTTTCGAACTGCCTCAACAGCGGTATCCGAAAGATTCTGGTGGTCACGCAGTATAAAGCGGCAAGTCTGGAGCGCCATATCGAACTTGGCTGGCATTTTCTGCCAGCCGAGCTGGGCGAATTCGTCAACGTGCGTCCGCCCGAACAGCGCATTGACGAGAACTGGTATCTCGGCACGGCGGACGCGATTTATCAGAATATCTATACGATTGAAAAAGTAAAGCCGAAGTACATCGTTGTGTTGAGCGGCGATCATGTGTACCGGATGGATTACTCGCTCTTTGTCCGCGAACACATCGCCTCCAAGGCAGACGCCACCGTGGCCTGTCTTCCGGTGCCGCTCGCCGATGGCCATCGATTCGGAGTGATGCAGGTCAACGATGATCGACGCATCATCCAGTTTCGTGAAAAGCCGGAAGATCCGGAACCGATGCCTGGTCGTCCTGACATGTGCATGGCTTCGATGGGGATCTATGTCTTCAACACGGAATTTCTGTTCGAACGTCTTTGTATCGATGCGAATGATCCGGCCAGCCATCGGGATTTTGGAAAAGACATCATTCCCTCGATCATCGATTCGTCAAACATCATCGCCTGGCCGTTCCGTGACGATGAGACCGGTCAGCCCGCTTACTGGCGCGATGTCGGGACGCTGGATTCGTACTATGAAGCAAACATGAATCTGATTTCCGTACAGCCGGAACTCAATCTGTACGACATGCACTGGCCGATTCGCACATGGCAACCGCCGCTGCCGCCTCCGAAGTTCGTGTTCAATGATTACGACCATAGTCCGCGCCGCGTGGGAAGTGCGGTTGACAGTCTGGTGTGTTCGGGAACGATCATTTCCGGGGGCACAGTGGAACGCTGTGTGTTGTCGCCGCGGGTGCGAGTGCATAGTTTCGCGACGATCCGCGATTCAATCCTGTTTGACGACGTCGATGTCGGGCGGAATTGCCGCATCGAACGCGCGATCATTGACAAGGGTGTCCGGATTCCGGATGGCGTTTCGATCGGTGTGGATCGTAACGCAGATCTGGCCCGTGGTCTGACAATTTCTGATGGAGGGGTTGTGGCGGTCGCCCGGAATGTCCGTTTCTGAAATCGTCGGACCGGGGAGGCGTGCGATTGCGTAGTCGCCCCCAAATCGTCAGCATATCGACTGAAACACTGTTGAAAATGTGGGCCGCAGGATATGCTGTATGAGAACTTAAGATTTTTGTGCATCCTGTTTACCCAATCCACGTCCGTGGCGGCACCGGAAAGCCTCCTTCATGTCAGATTTTGAAGAACGATTGCAAAGAGCCATTCAGCGCGGCCAACAGGCGCGCATGGCTGACAGTGCGTCTGCCGATGCCGATGCCGCGACAGAAGAAGATCTGCGCATGAAGCATTCGCAACTGCGGAGTGATCTGACGGATCATATCGAAAACTGTCTGCAGAAGCTGTGCGACCATTTTCCGGGCTTCGATTACAATACTGTGCTGAATGAAAAAGGCTGGGGCGCTCGAATCAGCCGCGAAGACATCAAACTGGGCCGCGGCACGGCCAGAAACGAATACAGCCGTCTGGAAGTCCTTGTCCGCCCCTTTTCCGATATGCACATTCTTGAGATTGCGACCAAAGGGACCCTCCGCAACCGGGAATCACTCAACCGCAGCAACTACCGATTCCTCAAGGATGCCACGGCGCAGGACCTGAAGCAGATTGTGGACGGTATCGTGCTGGAATTCGCAGAACAGTTTTCAGCAAATGCGTAGCAGCGAATTTTTCCGGCTCCACTGAAAGAGGAACGGAGAATTCCTGACATTTGGCACAAAACGGGCTGAACTTGCGTGTAAACGTGAACCGATTATCATGCGTCGCTGTCAATGCACGCAGGGAGAGATGGCAGAGCGGCCGAATGCGCATCATTGCTAATGATGTGACTCCAGAAATGGGGTCCGGGGGTTCGAATCCCCCTCTCTCCGCTTAAAAGCTCACGGGATTTCCCGTGGGCTTTTTGCGTTTACGAGCCTGTGAGTTACTTCCCGAACCGGCTCACGGTTTGAAGTGAGATGCCCGAAGCAATTCACACAGGAAACAGTGGCGATGGTTTCAAGCACTGAAGATTCGCGGACCGCTGGTTACCAACGCTGGAAGAAGCTCACCTTTCTGCACTGGCGCGTTGCTGCGGAAAAACTTCAGACTTTGCTGCCGCGCGGCCTGCAGATTGAGCAATTTGACGGCAGTGCCTGGCTGGGCGTGGTGCCGTTTTCGATGGAACGAATTCGGCCGTGGTGGTCGCCACCAGTGCCCGGCGTTTCATGGTTTCTGGAAACCAACGTGCGCACCTACGTCGTCGATGAGCGTGGCGTCGCCGGCGTCTGGTTCTTTTCGCTGGATGCCAACAGTCGACTCGCTGTTAACGTGGCGCGTACATTCTGGCATCTGCCCTACAAGCTGGCTGCCATGTCGCTGATCGTCAACCACAGTCATGACAACGCTACACCGGCGCGCATCACGTATGCAGGTCTTCGACGAGAATCCCCCGCCGCTCAATACGAATTGACGCTGGACCTGCCGGACGTTGAACCGAAGCCGGCCCAACCTGGCACGCTCGAACATT
>JAYTAK010001322.1:0-13052 GCA_043737515.1 Candidatus Kuenenia sp.
ACGTTTTTCAAAAGTGTTTTGAAAAATGACATTTCGCGGTGCGCAAAGAAGGCGCAGAAATCTTTCTAAAAAAGGTACTTGACAATGCTAGAAGAGCCCCGATCGTGGCGGAAGTCCCCTCGTTCCGCATCTCCCGAGCCGCAAGCACCAAAAAGCTCGACAGCCTCCTGATCTGAATTCTTCTCAGAAAAGCCACACTCCCTACGATTGCGGAGCAGACTGCAACTTCGCCAATCGCCGCACCCGAAATCGCAACCGCCAGGCAAATCGAGGTGACAAGCCCTGCGTCACCAGGTAGACTCCGGCATCCCGTTGAGTGACCTCGATTGATTCCGCAGACTTGCGCCCACTCCACGAGGCGGAAACGTTCAACGCACGATCTATACGTTGGCTAAGCGCCAGACGCATAGATCGCAATTAGTTCGCCTCCAAACTCAGGAGTAAACCTTGGTAAGATCCTACGATGCATGCCCGGTCTGTGCTGCACTCATTATGTATACAAGCAAATCGGCGGTAACATGTCCTCCCTGCACAGCAAGCCTGCTCGTCGCCCACACAGATCCGACTTACCACGACTTATCGGAGATTGATCCTGAGGTCAGCGGGGGCGCGTATGGGGCTCTCCAACAACGACTGCACCCAGTAGGCACGGAAATGTGCGTCAAATGTGAACAGATCTATCCTGCGACATTCGAATGCTGCCCTAAGTTGATCGACGTAGCGTTTGAGGCATACAACAACCCGCAAGATTTCTGGCGATCAAACACTCCGCTACGAATTAGGGAATTTCTTCAGGCAAACCCCATCGTAGTTGAGTATACAGCACAGCTGCGACTTCTTGATATTGAATTTGACGATTGTGAAGACAGATCGGAGACTGCCGGAAGAATTCGGGACTGCTTGAATTCCATTGGGATGGGATGCGTTGTTGAGGCGATCATGGACAAGCTAAGCTAAGTCTGAGGCGAACAAGGCGGTTACCGCGGTCGTTCGTCGATAATAGGATGCTGCGATGGACATTGTTTACATTGAGACGACTGTCATCGGCCATATCGCTGGTCGGCTACATCCGAATCCCGATATTGCTTCGCATCAGCGGATCACTCGCGAATGGTGGACTACTGCGCGGTCGCGATATCGACTGGTTTCGTCTCGCCTCACCGTTGACGAATGCGGCGACGGTGACCCCAGCGCAGCATCAGAGCGACTGGAGGTTCTGCGGGGAATTCCTTTGCTTGTTGAATCCCTTGATGCAGAATTGCTTGCTCAGGCATTGATCGCTCAATTGGCTGTGCTTGCCTCGGAACCGCGAGATGCGTTGCACATCGCAGTCGCTGCAGCCAATGGTGTACAATTCATTGCGACGTGGAACTTTAAACACATACTCAATCCCCATTTACAATCCCAGATCGCGGCCACCTGCCGAGATGCCGGATTTATCCCTCCGGTAATCTGCACGCCGGAGCAACTGAAGGCCACTGAAGATGATGCCTGATCCCAACGAAGAAATCCTTGCCACCAAACGGCGACTCGCTGTAAAGTTTGGAAATGATATTCACCGAATTGCGGACGATCTTCGGAGCCGACAATACGACGGTGACTATGAGGTGATTTCTTTGCCACCTCGCAGATGCAGCATGACGACGAACAATGCAATGCAACGGAGCGGCGGTGGCGGCGTGTCTGGTGACGCGGAGTCAACTTCCGCCCCCCGCTGATCGCCAGCCTGGGATGACTTGAGCAGCAGGCATTTGGTCGGCGACTGGTGCGAAGAGTGGTGTGGTGCGTTTGTCGGGTTCGGCACGGACCGATGTGACAGGCCGCCTGTCCCGAGTGGTCGGACGAAGTCTTCTCGTCCCGATATTCCGGATTCAGCCGGATCTGATCGATGGACTCAGTATCCAGCCGCCTCGGCTTTGAGTACCCTTTTCGCATCGATGCACTCCGCGACGATGACACCGAGATTTCCGTTTTTGGCCCTGTTAAACCATCTACGCAAATCCACCAGGTGAACTGCGTGAAGTTTGTTCGTTGGTGATCCTGCATTTTTATTACTCAAGTCCATTTACGGACGCCCACCAGATATGGCAAGAACATCGAATTCATGGCAGGGAGCGGCCTCGCATTCGAACGCCGCAGTGGCTGCAGAGCCATCGGATTCAAAGAGCGGATATGTTGGCAACACGTTAACAGGGCTTCTGCCATTCGGCACAGGGCTGGTGATTGCGTTGCTGTTGCATTTTCTGCTGCCGCGGTTGGTCGGCCTCTACTACTCGCGTATCGTGACGGATATTGGCATCGCCATCATCATGGCCGTCTCTTTGAACATCGTGAATGGCATGACCGGACAGTTTTCCATCGGTCATGCGGGCTTCATGACACTGGGAGCGTACACTTCCGCCTTCATCACCTACTACGGATCGATGTGTCTGTGGAACAGTATCGATACGCACGGAGGTTTTCTGGGAAGCGGAGAATGGCTGTTTGCAGTTTCGTGCATCATGGGTGGCTTGTTCGCTGCCGCAGCAGGTTACGTCGTCGGCCTTCCGTCATTGCGTCTGCGTGGTGATTACCTGGCCATTGTAACGCTGGGCTTCGGCGAAATCATTCGCGTCGTTCTGCAGCAGACCGGAAAAGTCATCGAAAGTGCGGAGGCTCTGAAAGCTGGCGGACTGTCACAGATGATACCTCCTCCGGTCGGAGGCGCTCTTGGATTTGGCGGAGTTCCCAAATACACAAACCTGTTCTGGGTCTTCACGATCCTGACGATCACGCTCGTCGTCGCGTATCGCCTGAAAAGATCCAGTTTCGGCCGTGCCATGATTTCTGTCCGGGAAGATGAGATTGCAGCCCAGGCGATGGGTGTCAATATTGCTCGACAAAAAGTGCTGGCGTTTGTGATTGCCGCGTTCTTTGCGGGTGTGGCCGGAGGTCTGTTCGCTCATGAACGGGGCGTGATCGTCAGCCCGAAAGATGCTGGATTTCAGCGTTCGTTTGATTACGTAATTATGACAGTGCTGGGTGGTCGGGGTTCAATCACAGGCGTGATGCTGGCCGCAGGTCTGCTGACGGCACTGCCGGAATTCCTCCGGGAATTTGAACAGTATCGCCTGATCGTGTACGCATTGCTGCTCATCATCATGATGCTGGTGCGGCCCCAGGGACTGCTGGGAATTCATGAGATTTGGGATCTGTGGCTGAAACGTCGAGCGACAGCGCCACCTCCTCCGCCGGTGCAGTCCGTATCAGTTTCCCCGCCGGAGGCAAATCGATGAACACTCCTGCTGCGAATACGACCGTGACAGGCAGACCGGCAGCCGACTCTCGGTCGTTGCTGGATGTTAACGCGATCGGGATTTCTTTTGGCGGTCTCAAGGCCGTACAGGATTTCTCGCTGCAGCTTCCCGCTGCCGGACTGTTTGGACTGATCGGTCCAAACGGGGCTGGCAAGACAACCATTTTCAATCTGTTGACGGGCGTGTACCAACCAGACAGCGGCGAGATTCATCTTGGGTCACAGAGACTATTCAATCGCCAGCCTCATCAAATCACAGCGGCCGGGATCGCGCGCACGTTTCAAAACATTCGTCTTTTTCCGGACCTGAGTGTTCTCGACAATGTGCGGTTGGCCGGACAATTGCACAATCAGCACGGACTGGTTTCAACATTGCTTCGCACACGCGGATATCGTCGTGAGGAACACCTGCTGCAGGAACGTGCCTTGAATCTACTCGAGATCTTTGAACTGCAGGACCGAGCGCATGAACTGGCGAGCAATCTGAGTTACGGCCATCAGCGAAAGCTCGAAATTGTGCGTGCCCTGGCTACAAATCCGAGGGTGCTGTTGCTGGACGAACCCGCTGCCGGACTGAATCCTCAGGAAAAGAAATTGCTGGCTCAGTCGATTCAACGAATCCGCGATCGCTTTCAAGTGGCCGTACTGCTGATCGAACATGACATGCCGCTGGTCATGGAGATCTGCGAAAACATCATTGTGCTCGATCACGGCGTCACCATCTGTCGAGGAACGCCCAGCGAGGTACAGAACGACCCACGCGTCATCGCCGCCTATCTTGGCACCGGCCTGACGGATCAGTAATCCTCTCCCGCAGCCTAGCGCGGCGAAGCCGCAAATCCGAAATCCGAAATCCGAAATCCGAAATCTCAAAGAACAACGGTCGAAAAGATGCGCGCAAAATGCGCAGTTGTTGGAAAGAAAGGATCTAACTCTCCGAGCCGAGTGTGACTTTCTCATTTTCCTGCCCCCCATTTTCCTGCCAACCGCGCAGCGTCTGTCAGCCGAACATCGCATGTGACGATGCAATGACCGCGGACGTTAACTCAGCGTCTAGAATCAATAGTGCTTTCGGCGACTTCTCCACAGTTGAAATGAAGCGGCGAAACATAAACCGCCTATTAGGAACAGGATCTCAGCCAGTGAATCGACGAAAGCTCGTGCGTCAGCAACTATCAATGCCGAAGTTGCCAGCACCGACGCGCTCGACTTGAAGCCAGGAAAATGACCCCCAGCCACAGCAGGAGACCTGTCCAATGGGCGCGTCGCCGAATTGTCTTCGGACGATCAGTTTGCTCCGGCGCTGCATAGGGATTTTTCTGGTCCATTTGCGAAATCCAGCAGACAAATGAGAGATGCGGCGATACGCATGCACTCAATCGCCGGGAACTACGTGTACCTCACCGCTCGATGTTGCGGTTCGAAGTATTCCGGTAGCAGACTATCGACCTGCAGCAGACCCTTGCGAGTCAGTTTCAACTGATCACCTTCGACCGTCAGATATCCGGCCGCCTGCTGATTTCGAAATGGCGTTGCGAATTCTTCCTGAACGCGGACGTTGTACTTCTTATTGATGCGGCCAAGATCGACCTGACCTTCCTTCATCAACAGGACCAGCTCACGAATCAGCATCTGGTGAGCCGTCGGTATCAACGCACGATTGATCGGCAGTTCGCCGCGATTGACGGTTTCCATGTAGTCGTCAATACCATCGAGATTCTGGTAATGGACACCCTGAAAATGTCCAAAGCTGGAAACGCCGGTGGCAATCAAATCACTGCCGCGGAACAAATGATCGCGGTACACAAAATGATCGGTGGCCGGATTCTTGATCATTTCATTGCCGCTCGAAACGTGATACCCGGCCGCGAGCAGTCGATCCATCGCTTCGCTCACCCAGCGACGTTTCGTAGGCCAGTCCGCCACCGGCGACGCGACTCCCGTTTCGCGCATCTCTTTTGAAATCACAGTATTGAACGGCAACTCCATCTGGTACATCGTGATATTGTCCGGCTGCATCTCAGCCGCCTTTTCAACGCAGCGATGCCAGTTGTCGTCGGTCTCGCCAATCATGCCGGCAATCAGGTCGATGTTGACCTGAGGAAATCCGACCTGTTTAATCCAGTCGTAGGCGCGGAAGATTTCCGGTGACAAATGTGCGCGACCGTTTTCCTCCAGGATTTGATCGTCGAAGTTCTCGACGCCCAGCGAGATGCGCGTGATGCCCATGTCGCGAAGAGTTTCGAGTTTCTCCAGATTGAGCGTGCCTGGTTCGCATTCAAACGTGACTTCTTCGGCGTGGTCCCACGAAATGAATTCGCTCATCCGGTCCCGAAGTGATCGCAGTTGTCGGGAACTCAGATAGCTGGGTGTGCCACCGCCGAAGTACACGAATTTCAGTTCGCGGTTGCCGATCGCGGAACGCTGGCTGATGAGTTCGATTTCCCGCATCAGAGCCTGAACGTAGTTCTCGATCGCCTGGGCGTTCTGATTGGTGTACACGCGAAAGTAGCAGAACTTACAGCGCTTGCGGCAGAACGGAATGTGAATGTACAAACCCAATGGAGTGTTTGCCGTCTGCTGTGGATCAGAATCCAGCGCTTCGATTGCGATGGGGACAAATTCCGATTTCCACTGAGAAAACGGCGGGTAGTTGGAGATGAAGTAGCTGCCGACTTCGGTGGTGGTTGCTGTTTCAGTTGTCGTCATGGTTTTGTTACCAGTCGTCGGGAAACGTTTGAAAAGGCATCAACGTCCAGGAGTTTGTCTCGATACACCAGAACCGTGAGCGGCACGGCGCTAGCGGGTTGTTGATTTAGTCTGAATTTTACGTGGGCTAGGCTTCCAGCCTGGCATTGATTGAAGAAAATGCCAGGTTTTTCGCAGAGCAGTGACAAGCTGGAAGCTTATCCCACTTTAAATCAACAACCCGCTAGCCGCGGGTAATTCGCCTGCAAAAACCGGCGGCTAGCGCCTTTCCGCTCACAAAAACAGCGGTATTCAGACAGACTCCTAGTGCTTCTGGGTTCACTGTATAAGGAATGGCGTCCGATTCCAATGGGCTTGAAGAAATGCGGGACGCGATGATTCCCCCGGTTGATTCCGAAGAGGTAAACTGTGCGGAACGTCCGGAATAGTCCGCCTGCGTTGGCTTTTTCGTTTAACGGCGAGCCGCAGGCGCAGGCGAAAATCGGAAACGACGCCTACGGCTTGCCGTTAAACAATTAAAACGTCGTTTCCCCGATCTGCATCATTCCTCAAAGGTCTTTGTGATGTTCAAGGCATTCCTGAAAAACTATTTGCCGCGACACCGTAACCGTGTGAATCGTGCCCTGCATTTGATCGGAGTTCCGCTCACTTTCGTGGGCACGCCGTGGACGATTCTGGCCGGAGCGGCATGGTGGTGGCCATGTGTCTGCTTTTTCGGTGGCTACCTTTTGCAATTTACCGGTCATGCCGTTGAGGGAAATGATGCGGGTGAGGTTGTCTTTCTGAAGAAGAAGCTGGGAATGACCTACACCGAATATGGACCTCGTGTTGGTCCCTCAAGCAGTGCCGAAGTCAACGACGATACCTCATCTGGTTGAATTGTCACATGGGCGAATTCTGCGGATCGCAGGACTTCGCCCGTTCTGTCGTGAAATCCGGGGCAAGGATGTTCCTGTTTCACCGACGACATTGCCGTAGCCTGCAACGCATTTTATGCCTTGTAGACGCCGGACGATGTGTGACCATTTGTCGGGACAGGGATGGCACATGAAATCTTTCGCATTCGGTCACGTTGCGGTGCAGCTTCAGCAATTGATCGCGGAACTTTCGCGGTCAATTCGACGACTGACGGCACGCAGCCAAAGACAAAAGGCCCTGTGCCCGCGACCTGTGGCACAATCTCGGACGCGGCTTCCGAAACTGATCCTCATTGGCGCGCTGTCCTCTTCGATGATGCTGTCCGGCTGTTCGATGTCGCGCAGGAAACGACCGAGCGACCTGCATTTTGCGGACGGCGACAAACCGATCACATCGTATCGCGGTTACAATACAGCCATTGAATATCCGGCCATCGAAAACGTCACCGCCCGTGCTGTGCAGTTGAGTGGTGAACCGCGAACTTTGCAGCGGAATGTCGATGACGAAGTCCGCGAAGTGACGCTGCACGAAATGATGCTGACGGCGCTGTCGCATAATGAAATCATCGAAACCAGCGCCCTCGGTGGCATCGGTTCCCAGGCCGTGCTGACAAATCCGGCCGGAGTGGCGTCTGTTTATGATTCAGCCATTCAGGAAACCGGAATTCTGTTCGGTCGCCGCGGGATGGAGGCTGCTCTGGCAGATTTTGACACACGCCTGTTATCCAGCCTGACATTTTCCGGACAGGACAATCGACAAAACATCGCAATTTCAAATCCCGCTCCGCCCCCTCTAACTACTTTGTCGCCCGTTTCGCAGAATAATGGCGGAGCATTCAATACAAGCCTGAACAAATCGCTGGCCACGGGAGCCAATGTGGCTGTCGTCAGCAACTGGTCGGATACGTCGTCAACTCCGGGTAACTATTATAACTCAGTTTATCAGGGAGTACTCGGAGCGCAGATCAATCAACCACTGCTGGCGGGCAGCGGAGTGAATTTCACCCGGGTTGCCGGGCCAACGAATCCGGCATTCGGATCAATTGCCGGGGTCAGTCAGGGCGTTGCAATCGCACGGATCAATCAGGATATTTCGCTGGCCGATTTTGAAATCGCCGTGCGTACGGCGTTGCGTGACATCGAGAATTCCTACTGGGATCTCTATCTCGCGTATCGCCTGTTTGACACCAGCGTGACGGCCCATGAAAGCGCGGCCGAGACGCTGCGCGTGTTGCAGGTCGCCCGAGAAGTGGGAGCCGGAAACAGAGCAAGCGAAGCACAGGCGCGGGATCGCCTCTTTGAAACCAAAGCTGACGTGGAGCTTGCCCTGAATTCGTTGTACCACGCTGAATCAGAATTACGGCGGCTGGTAGGCTTGCCAATGAATGACGGTACCGTGCTTCGCCCTGCGGAAGAGCCGATTGTGGCGGAGTTGTGTCCCGATTGGCAGGCAAGTCTGGTGGATGGATTGACGTATCGCGTTGAATTACGGCGACAGAAGTGGCAGGTCAAGAGCTTGCAATTGCAGTTGGATGCGGCGCGTAACCTGGTACGCCCAAGTCTGAATGCGGTAGGGGGATACAATGTGCTGGGTTTTGGCGATAAACTCGCCAGTCAGGGAGTTAACGACCCGGTCACGGGCACTCCGACAAACAGCGCGTTTGGATCCATGTCGCGAGACGATTTGAATGCATGGAACGTAGGCATGCAGTTCAACATGCCGATTGGCCTGCGTCAGGCACGCAGCCAGGTTCGAAACTATGAATTGCAGTTGGCGAAGGCCAATGCCGTGCTGGCGTCTCAGGAACGCAGTATTGCCCACGATATTTCGAGCGCCATTCAGGATGTCACAGCCTCCTACACGGCTGCACAGTCAAATCTCAACCGACTGCAGGCAGCAAAAGAACGCGTGGACCTGTTGCAGGTCGAAAAAGAGGTCGGTGTCCTGACGCTTGATCTTGTGCTGCGGGCTCAGGCGAGCCTGGCCGCTGCAGAAGGCGCTTACTATCAGCAGGTCGTGGCCTATAACAAGGCCATCACGAGTCTGAACCTGGCGACAGGCCGCCTGCTGGAATTCAACAACATTTATCTGCAGGAAGGCAAATGGTGCCCCGAAGCATACGACGACGCAATGCTTCGCGCTCAGGCAAGAACGCATGCGACAGACAATCCGAATCTGGAAACACAGCCAGCCGAATTCGTGTCGGGGCATCCTGTCGGTCAGGTGGAACTCATGACCCCGCTGTTTGATCAGTCGGGAGAAGTCGAACATCCGGACACAACACCTGAGGCGGCACCAGGCGACTCGACGGATCAACCGCTCCTGCGAATTGAAGAATGAGGAACTCTACCCGTGTGTTTTTCTGCTGTGAATCGAATCCCTGATCAATTCCAGAAGACGTTCGGCCACATGCTGCTTCGTCCCCTTGTAGATGGCAATCGTTTCAGCCTCCGGCGAGAGGATTTCCACCGAGTTTGTCAGCGAACCGATCGCGGACGTATCGTTCAGCACGATGCAGTCGCAGTTTTTCATCCGTAATTTTCGCATGGCGTTGTTGCGCGGGTCCTGAGATTCGAGGGCGAACCCGACGATCCAGCGATGCTCTTTCTGAGTGCCGAGTTCGGCGAGCACATCGGAGGTTTCCACAAGCTCCAGCACCATTGGTTGTCCTGTCTTGGTGATCTTGCCGGTGATCCGAGTCCGTGGACGATAGTCGCAGACGGCGGCAGTGGCGATCACGCCATCGCAGGATGGAAACAGTTCCAGACAACGCTGCCGCAGTTCGTCAGTTGTTTCGATCCGGTAAACTTCACACCCGTCCGGCGGAGCCATTTCAACCGGCCCTGTCACCAGGATCACTTCGTGGCCCGCAGCAATCGCTGCAGTGACAAGTGAATATCCCATGCGTCCACTGCTGGCATTGGAAAGGAAGCGAACATCATCGATGTATTCGCGCGTCGGTCCGGCAGTGATCAGGATTTTCATGGGAGATGCGTCGCGAGTTCACATTTGATTGTAGACGAATTCGTGAGAATTCAGGGGGGGCTTATTGTCGTCTTTCGCTCTGCGAAAGCAACGCAGCTTTCTTGGCGCGGGCTTCGTCCGCAACCCAATGATTTGCGAGAGTCGATGTCGTCCGTTCTTCCGCACCGACCTCGCGTCCAATGACGTGGACTTAAGGCGAGCGGGGGATGTCAATCCCCTGATTTGTCGCGAACGATGCAAAAATCAGGGCACTTACGTACCCCGCTCGCCAGTCAGCACGCGTTCCATGACCTGCACGATGACTCCCGGATCGGCCATGCGCCCGGCCCCAACCTGACCACAGCTCAACCAGCCTTCATCAGGTCCCACGATGTGATAGCCGTCGCTGACAAGTTGTGTCACGTTTCGCTGCACCGCCGGCTTCGCCCACATGTCGCAGTTCATTGCCGGAGCCACGATCACCGGAGCCGTCGTCACCAGGACTGTGGTACTCAACAGGTCATCCGCCATGCCGTGCGCCAGCCGAGCAATTGTCTGCGCCGTCGCGGGCGCAACGACGACGAGTCGGGCTCGACGCGCTAGGCCGATGTGTTCCCCCTGAAAGTGTTCCTGAGCCTTAAAGGCATGGCTGTACACTGGCCGTCCGGTGAGCGCTTCAAACGTCGTCGCACCGATGAACTGATGCGCGGATTCGGTCATGATGACCGTCACCTTCGCGCCCAGTTGTACCAGGCGACTGCAGAGGTCTGCAGCTTTGTAGGCCGCAACACCCCCGGAGACGCCAAGCAGAATCTCACGATCGCAAAGTTGACTGGACATAATCAAGTCTTCGTATTACGACTGTCCCATTTTGCTCGTAGCCCCGCCTTCAGGCGGAAATCCGCCTGGCCCCGCCGCGAACTTTCAGCCCATTTTCCGGCTAAAGCCGGGACTACCAGCGAATCTCTGTCAATCGAAGTCAGCAGTACAGCGATTGTCGCCGATGCTGGCTACAGATCGCTCAGATCCGGACCACCATCGTCAGCCTTCAGTCGGTCGAGTTTATCCACCAGCGCCGAATCGTCTGCGACAGTCTTCACGTTGCCGGATGTGTCGAGGTAAATCTTGTCGCCCATAATCTCAGCGACAACGATCTGCATGAGATCCTTGGTCGCCAGATCGACCAGCGGACGTGCGCCACGATTCAGCGCAACCATGCGTTTCTGAATCATGGCAGTCAGTTTGAATCGACCGCCAACTTTGCGGGCAATTGCATCTTCACGGAATTCATCAAGCATTTCGAGCCATCTCCTCCGCCTTCAGTATCACACAGATCTCGCTGACCGCGGTTTCCAGCAGATCGTTCACAACCACATATTTGTATCTGTCGGCCAGTTGCAGTTCTCGTTCTGCGGTCGCCAGTCGACGCTGAATGACATCTTCGGATTCTGTCCCCCGAGCCCTCAGGCGACGTTCAAATTCTGCCGGGGACGGAGTCTTAAGGAAAATCGTAACAGCATTCGGGTACTGCTGCATAACCTTCAGAGCCCCCTGGACATCGATTTCCAGGAATGCCCAACCATTCTGGTTCCATGCCCGGTCCAGTTCGGACCTCAAAGTCCCATATAAGTATCCCGAGGAAAAAACCTCGGCATGTTCCAGAAACTCACCATTATCCAGCTTTTCACGGAATTCCGTGTCAGTCAGGAACCAGTAGTCATCTCCGTGAATCTCTTTCGGACGCGGCGGACGCGTCGTGGCCGAGACCGATTTGACCAGTTTGACCTCCGCGCGTGCTACCAGTTCCCGCACCAGTGTGGTTTTGCCACTGCCGCTGGGGCCTGATAAAACGACGATCCGCTCCGGTCCACGCTGAACCATTGACACCAGTCTTCCTGAACTGTTCGCTTCAAGTCTTATTCGACGTTCTGCAGCACTTCGCGCATCCGTTCGATTGCTGCTTTCATTTCCACGACACTCAAAGCGATCGTCACGTTATTGGCTTTGGATCCCGTGGTATTGATTTCACGAAACATCTCCTGACCAATGAATTCCAGTTTGCGGCCCTGAGAGGAATCGCCATTGAGCATGCGGCGAAACTGTTCCGTATGACTTCTCAGGCGAGTGATTTCTTCGTTGATATCGCAGCGATCTGAAAACAACGCGACTTCGCGGATGACGTCATTCTCCCCGATCAAGACGGAAGCATCGGAAATCAACCGCCGCACACGTTCCAGAATTTTGTCCCGATATTCAGAGACAACCTGCGGTGCCAGCAGAGCGACTTGCTTCACTTCCGTTTCGATCACTTCGCACTGACGTTCCATATCCTGCCGCATCGATTCGCCTTCGCGCTGGCGAAAATCATCGAAATGGTCCAACGCCTCGGCCAGGCATTTCTCCACAGCGGGCCACAGCGAATTGACAAGATCATCAGGCAATTCTGTCTGCGTCACGACACCCGGCAACTGCAACAAATGTCCAAGGTCAGGACGGTTGCCGTCGCCCGCAGCGATCTCTGAGAGTTGCGATTGGTATGATCTCAGCAGGTCCGAATCAATGCGGTATTCACTCTGACCGCCGTGAAAGCGTACGCGGAGAGAAACCTGAATCGACCCGCGTGCAACACGGGATCGGATCAGTTTTTCAATGTCCGCTTCAAATCTGGCCACTGAATCCGGCATGCGCACGGACAGTTTTAGATAGCGATTGTTGACGGATTTGATTTCGGAACTGACGTGAACGCTCTCGGAATCATGCGAGGCGTTGCCAAATCCGGTCATGCTGAGCAGCACGCTTGAAATACCTTCCAGAAATGTCGAAGCCACTCGGCCTACGGTTTAGGTTCGGTTGAAGGAACTTCGGCACCCGGCGTTGCAGGATCTGCAGGAACCTCTTTGGCCGCTTCTGCAGGAGCAGGCGGGTCGGTTTCCTCTGTTGGCGTTTCAGTCTTCTCAGCCGAAGTCGATTTTTCAGCTTCGCCCGCGTCACTCTTTTCAACATCCGGCGTCTTCGTATCAGTTTTTGTTGCATCCGCTTTTGTTGACGTCTTTGCATCAGATGGAACAACACCATCAGCCTTTGATTCTACATCGGCTTTTGATCCAGCAGCGTCATCTGATTTCGCTCCCTCTTTCGACTTGCCTTCGTCGGACTTGCCGTCTTC
>JAYTAK010001323.1:0-5658 GCA_043737515.1 Candidatus Kuenenia sp.
GCGCTCTGGGCGAGATAGAGTCCGCTTTTGACGCTGCCGTCGTTGGCCAGCACAATCTGCAGTCGGTCTTCGTGAAGCACATGGACTGGCAGACGATTAAATAAATCCCCATTCTGTTGAAACACATAAGCCTCTGGTCCCTCCCGAACAATGGCTGCGGAAGGCAGAACAAGCACATCCTTGAGTTCTTCAACAGGTACCTGCAGCCGCACACGCTGGCCCGGTCGGAACCGCCAGACCATGAAGGTCTGATTGTCCTTGTCATACGATCGAGACTGATTCAGGAGCGGAATGAAGAAGTTGAATGTACGGGTTTCTGAGTTGATGGAGTTGGCGAGATGGCGGATTTCCAGAGTCTGATCAAACGCAGGCCAATCGATTTGATCATCCTCAGCAAACGTGCATCGAATCGGCCACTTGTTTTCGGCCGCCTTCGCCAGGAATGACGCTTCACGTTTGAAGGCATGTCCTTCGAGAAACAAGGCATGATGATTGGCTAACGTGGAGAGCAATTGCCCTGCCTGCACCTGCTGCCCAAGTTCCACATTCAGTTCCTGAACCTCGAAGGCCAGTTCATCAATCCGGTCACCGGTCGTATGAAAGGCCACAGGCTGAATATCACTGATCTTTCTGGAATGATCGATCGCAGCCGGAGCGACAACATCAATGTTAGAAACGAACGTCCCATCCGCAACACTCTTGATCTGCTCGGGATTCAGGCCGCGTGTCAGCAAGTCCTGTTGATACGACTGAATCAACGTTTTCTGCCGTCGCAGTTGATTATCCAGTTCGATAAGTCTGACTTCAGGCACTCCACCGGATTTTGCGAGAACCTCGAGCCGAGCATACTGTTCAGTAATCAACTGAACTTCCCGGGTGGCCTTAAACAGCTCTGATTGTGTGTTCTGCAGATACTCACTGAAAAGTCGCAGCGTGAACAATCGGTCGCCGGGCTTTACCGTGTCACCGGGAAACGCGTGGACTTCGGTGACGACACCTACAGCTGGTGACGTCACACCTCGGTCAGAGAATCCCGGACGATCGACGATCTCGCCTGGCACCTCGATTGTTCGCCAATATCCCTGAGGCGTGGCAGGTTTAGATATCAGACCAAGATTCTTCCGGGCCTGCTCCGTCATCTTAAGTGTTTTCGCTTCCTGGATCGGCGCGACGGGGGCGTCGTCATGCGTTTGTGCAGGGGCACTCGTTGAGAACCAGGGACTCCAATAGCTTCGCGACATAATCAGAATTGCCACTAATCCCGCAACAATGATTATGGCTCCAATGTTCTTCAATGATTTCATGAATACACCTATTACTGCTGTTCGTGAATGGTGGCGAGAATGTGCCTGCAAAGTACAGTGCCGTCGGCGTTTGCGGGGTGCGCCGGAAGTGAAGCCGTGGGAATCTGCCGGATCACGCCAGGCAGCAGTTCACGGAAATCTGAAGTTCCGTGTCAGAGGTCTCAGGAAATACACTGGGTCTGAGAGGGTTTATGCCACAGGCAATCACGACTGTTACACACAGATCGGCGCCTGTTCAGAGACAGCTAACAGCGCATCGACGCATCACGCAGAAACAGTGGAACGCGCGCAATGCCAGACAGGCAGCAAACATTTTGGCCGTTTGGCTTGCATATCAAGCAGGAGCCGAGTGCCAGCGTTGCTTGTTCGTGATCGACATCGTTGAAGTTCAGCAACTCCGCCAGTTTTTCTTCGGGGAGGCGACTTGTATCTCGACTTACCGAATCGGAAAGGTAATAAGCTCCGATGTGGTGATCTGGAAACCCTGCAATGCCCGCCTGAGGAAATTCTGACGTCTCGCCCCCATTCGCGTGCAATCCACCATGACCGTGAGAATGACCGTGACCTGCTTCCACATGGAAATGCGGAACCCCCGCATGACTTCCCAATTCCGCTGAATGCGTTCCGATGTGCATATGCACGGCGCAAAGGCTTTGATTGGCCAGCACCATCGACATCAAGAGAATTGGAAGAAATAAACGCATTTTTGTCTCGGCCTTCAGGGAACCAACCGCATTCATGATATCAGTCGGGGGAACCTTTTTCAATATCTTACGCAATAAACGGCAGTGTCCTGGTTTTCCAGGAAGAATTCCGGCAAGCAGGTTGTTGATTTAAAGTGGGATAAGCTTCCAGCTTGTCAGCTTTCTCAAAAAAACACTGCGTTCCCAAACTGCGAAGGCAAGCTGAAAGCTTACCCCATGTAGAATTCAGACTAAATCAACAGCCCGCAAGCATCGCAAGATATCACTGTGTTAAATCCTCCAATTATGATCGATCTACGAACAGCGGACATTTGCATCTCTGCTTCGGACTCGAAATCACAATTGCCAGCGGCTTGGTCCCGGCTGGAATGCCGATTCCACTTGCAGCCGGGCGAAGGATCATCCTGCGCGATATTTTATACTCCATATGGTCATGAGAGAGAATTGGCGAGCGGCATGCGTCAGCTTGCCGGTACCAAAAAACGACATACTCATTTCTGGCCGCGCGGAGTATGCCATCGCGACGCCCCACACGCTCCCTTCTGCTTTCGCTCGCCAGAGGCGAGCCGTGGACGTTAATCCACTGATCTGTTTCAAATGACTCGAACATCAGGGCATTTACATTCCCCGCTCGTCAGTCAAATTCCTTAAGAATCGCCGCAATAATAACTGTCGGGTTTAAGCAGTCTTGTAAACGATATTTGCATAACGCGTTTAACGACAAGCCGCAGGCGACCGCGTGCCCCATCGCCATCGACGCCTCCGGCTTGTCGTTCAACAAAAAACTTCGTCAGCGTTCACGCCTCAAAATGCAACCTACGGCAGCAACCACAGATGAACACAAATTCATCCAGATATAAGTCAACTGTCAATCTGTGTTCATCCGCGTCCATCTGTGGTTCAAACGGTCATTCTCGATATGACGTGAACGGTTACGTTGCCAGACCGTGGCGTCGCCGACGAGTGGGCGTCAGCAAGCCATCAATGTCTGACTACGACGAACGCTCACGCTCCGGCGCGCGTGGCTGCGTTGGGTTGCGGGTGGAGCCCGCGCCAGGACTTATGCCTGCATGGCCCTCGACTGAGGGAATGGTCGTGATCAAATTGCTTCGCAAAATCTCAGGGCGCAGGTACTCTTTTCAACTCAGCATCCGATTCAGCCATTTCAACATCAGTGGAGATCGTCGTCAAATCCTTTCGTAGTTCTTCCAAAGCGGGACTGTCCACCAGCAACGGCGAAATTTCTTTGAACAATTTCACCGCCTGTCGCACTGATTCTCGGGCCTTGATGACCTGGTTCAGGCAAAGTGAGTCGCGAGCGTGAGCGTTGTGGTATCGAATCAGGTATGACTTTGAGTCTGGGTCCGGAAAGTCCTGGATGAATCGTGCTTGTGCTTCCACTGCGATGCCAGACCACCGTTGTGCTTCTGCGTAATTGCCTTCACGATACTCAATGACACGCAGAGATGCCGCTGATGTCGCAACGTGTTTTCGATGGAGCGGATTGCATTCGGGTTGGCTGGAGAGCGTCAACGCAGTCTGACGCGATTCCAGTATCAGTTCACGAGCAAGCGTGAGATTTTGAAACTCGGTGGGCCGACTGTAGTCGAAACCCAAATCCCCGAGTACGCAAGCCAGGGCATCTGTATAGTCCGTATTCTCTGGTTCTTCGCTGTGAAGGCGACGCATGAGCTGCAGACACCATTTTCGAAGTTCAACGGATTCCCTGGTTCCCTGCATCGTTCCGGACTGACCCAACACTGTATGAAACAAATCGAATTCAAGCTCGCGGTCTTCGGGATAGTCACGCTTCAAATCGGCAAAGATCTGTTCGGCATGTCGGAAACTGGCGAGTGATTCCTCAAAACGTTCCAGACGATTTTCCGCAATTCCAAGCAGGTGAAATGCGGAGCCGGCCTGCTGGCGAATTTCGCGGTCTTCGGGCCACTGAAACAGGAATTCTTCGAATGCCTCAGTTGCTTCACGCAACAGTTGCAATTGCAGATCCAGATCACCCGGTTTTTGCGGGGCCGCCATGGCAGGTCGAATATTGAGTGCTTTGAGCAGGCGCAGGTAGCGACCTGCATTCGCCCGCGCGGAGTCCATTCTCTGCGTCGCCTGAGCAAGCTTCTCTGCTTGCCGCGATACGTAAACCACTGCAAACAACAGAGCGAATCCCAACGCGATCGTCGCAACCATAGTCCTCGGCCGTTGATAGCACCAACGCCAGATGCGTTCCCGCGCCGAGACGAATCGAGCCTTCACCGGTTCACCATTCTGAAGCAGGTCGAGGTCGTTCAATACATCATCAAGGTTTTGATATCGCTCCGCAGCATCGAAGGCCACAAGTTTGGCATTGAACGCAACCAGATCCCGAGAAGCCTTTGGACAAAACGCCAGGAGACTCGTTTGTTCCCGCTGTGCAATGCGCGCCGCGACCTGTGGTACAGTCAGGCGTTCGGCGGCATAGGGATGCTGACCGGAAAGCATTTCAAACAGCACAACTCCGAGACGGAAAATCTCAGAACGAACGTCGGCTTGCACCGGCTTATCAGCCAACAGCAATTCCGGAGCCATCCAGGCCGCCGTGCCCTGAGTTGAAAATGTCCCCGGTTCGGTCGGCTGAACACCGGCAAAAGAACCTGGCAGTTTGGCGATTCCAAAATCCACCAGATGAGGCATCCCGTCTTTTGACATCAAAATGTTCGACGGCTTAATGTCGCGATGCAGTATGCCGACTCGATGAGCAGCTCGCAGTGTCTGGCTGACAGACTGAAACAGGACCAGAACTTCCCGTTCAGAAATCGAATTCTGCCGGATGTAGTCGCAGATGGTTCCGCCATTGAGCAATTCCATCGCCATCCACAAACAACGAACGCCGCCCCATTCGATAATTCCTGTCTGATAGACAGCCGCCATTCCATTTTCATTGATCGCCGAGACGGCTGCCATCTCACGCTGAAATCGAGACTGCTGCTCATCCACATCCAGCAACGGCTTCAGAACTTTGACCGCCACCTCGCGATCGGGATTCGATTGTCGACATCGAAACACCATTCCCGTTGCGCCGTCCGCAGATCGACGTTGATCAAATCGGCCACTTCTTCCTTGGACAGACTTCGATACCAAATCAGTTAAAAGACTTCTCGTTCTTCGTCTGCAAGGTTTTCAATTTGCTCGTGCAATTCGACCCAGTCGATGAGCCCGCGTGGATCGCTCTCAGCAGTTGCCTCAAAATCACTCACGCAATTGTATGTGTGATCAGTCAACGCAGGAGTCCATCGCTGCTGATTCATGGCGACACGCATTGCATATTTTCGCCCCAGATCAATCAGCGTTCGTCTTATCTGCAGAGCGACGAGGTTCTCAAGATGACGGCGCGATATCGCCGGAGATTCTCGCAAAGCCAACAATGTCTTCATGGCAGCCTGCTGAATCACGTCATCAGTCTGGTCCCAGCGCTGCACGTCCGGAAAACCTGCCAACATGCTGCTGCTCAATTGCCGGAGTGAATCCATCATCGCCAACAACGCATCTTCCGCGACATCCGCTGTTGCTTTGTCGTCACCTTGCTGTCGCGGTGTCGTCATCGGAAATCCTTCGGCAATACCCAATTGAAAAACCAAATGGCGAGCGGGGGATGTCAATCC
>JAYTAK010001324.1:0-5653 GCA_043737515.1 Candidatus Kuenenia sp.
ACCCCCGAACTGCGCGTTAAGGAGCTTGCACGGTTTGCTGAGTTTGATCGCGTTCTCCGAGATCCAGAGCTTTGTGAAGAAATCAGTATTCTGAACGCACTGCATGAGATCACTCGACTCGATGTGACAACAGCGTACCCACTCATTCTGAATCTGTTTGACAGACACGGAAGCGGAATTCTGCCTGAAAATGAATTCGTCGGGTGTTTGACCGACTTGGCGTCGTTCGTTTTGCGACGGTCCATCTGCGGTGAAAGTACCAGAGCATATTCTCGTTGGTTTGTTGAGGCGATCAAATGCATTGAGGCAAATCCGCGATCAGATCTGCAGCAATATTGGTTTAAGCGTGGCTGGCCGGATGACACTGCGGTGTGCAGGAACCTGGAATCCTTTCCGATTTATCGACGGGAGCCAAAGAAGTTGCGGCTTGTCTTAGAGTCGATTGAGAGTGCCATGGGGCACAATGAGCGGGTGAAACTCGATGATCCAAAGATTCAGATCGAACACGTCATGCCGCAGGCGATCGGCAACAATGCGGACGGCAAACACTGGAAGGAGATGCTGGGAGACTCGTGGAAAGCCGTGCATGATTCTCTGCTGCATACGATCGTGAACTTGACGCTCACGGGATACAATCTGAAGTTGTCAAATCGGTCGTATGACTGGAAACGTGGCGAGCTTGCCAATTCTCACTTGGAGCTGAACAAGTATTTTTCGAACAATTCAACATGGACGAAAGAAGCGATCGAAACCCGAACTCAAGTGTTGGCGAAGGATGTAACAACTCTTTGGCCGCGTCCCAAAGGGGGGCCTGAATACGTGCCGTCGCCGGAAAGCGCTGAGGCGACGCGAGACGTGCTTGAACAGTACTGGTCTGCGTTTGCGGTAAGATTCGAGGCTGCGTGCCCTCAATTCAAATTGGATCGCCAATGTATTCCTTCGTACAAAGGTCTGAAAGGGCCACGACAATGTTTCTGGTACATGTTTTCGGTTGCTCCTGCGGAGCGAATGATCAGTGTCGGGATTGAGACCTCCGGCAAGTATCGTCAAAAGTGGCTCGCGTTGCTTTGGGATAACATCACGTGCGAGGAACAGGAATCCCTCGAACGTGATTCAGGAGCGGTGTGCTGGTGGCATGACGATTATCCACAAATGTACCTCCTGCGCGATGAGGTGGATGTGAGAAATCAGCAGGATTGGCCAGACCAACACGATTGGATGTGCAGGACATTCATTCGCCTTCATAGTCTGTTGGGCGACCGTATCCCTGAGTTGAATTTGGCCGACTTCAATCCGGAAACTCTTGCGGAGATTGACAAATGGGAGCAAGGCAATGAGGACGATTCGTCAGAGTCTCAGATTCATTCGAATGTAGTCGCCGGTGTGGAACTTGACGAGGACAAGGCGGACGAATGACTGACCCATCGACTTTCATCTTCGAATGCAGCAGTTCCACATATCTCGACTGCGTGGAAAAGAACCTGTTCGGTTCGAACAAGCCATGGCCGCTGGAGATCAAAACCGGGGACTATTGTCTGCTGCATCACTACGAAATCGGCGGTCTGCTGGGTCTGTGGCAGGCGACCTGCGACGGCGGCAAGAACCTGGTGCCGAAGGTCTGGGGCGGGAAGTTTCCATATCAAGTCCGTGTGAAACTGGTAATTCCCAAAGTGACGGACGTTCCGAAGAAGGTGCTGACGAAACTGGGCGTCGATGCTGCCGTCGGACGTTTCGATAATTGCGTGGATGAAGATATGGCGGAAGATTTGGTTCGATCTCTTCTCAGTTCCGTAGTCTGAGGCGATGCACTGGAGTTATTCCGCAAATGGTTGTTGCTGATTGATCGTGACGATCCTCGAATATCATTCAGGATGTCTGTCAATTCTACGAACTGGAAGGTGCATTACCATGCCTGATTCTGCACGCACCGCGATCGCACGGCTATCGCAGATGAGTGACGTTGGCCGCGCAGGCTTTGTAGGATGGCTGGCGGGAGTAGGGGTCAAAGACGGCGTCGGTCAGGCGGTTGGATGCCTCATAGTGCATTGGCAGGAACAACTGCCCGACGGGAATTGTGGGCGTCAGGACTGCGGTGGCTCGGACTTCGCCGCGTTGCGACGAGACACGCACAATTTCATGGGGCCGGATCGACAACCGACGCGCGTCGGCAGGATTCATCTCAACGTACAACGATTCCGGATAGAGCTTGCGGAGCACGGCAGACTTGGCGGTGCGGGTTTGCGTGTGCCACTGCGAAGCAGTCCCGCGTCCGGTGAGCAACACAAACGGATACTTCTCGGTGACCTTTTCCGGCATTGGGCGTGACGCTTCAAACAGGAATCTGGCTCGCCCATCGGGATGGTAGTAGCGCCCATCTGCAAAGAGCCGACGTTCGCAATCATTTGCTGTCGAACTGTCAGCCGGGTACGGCCACTGAATTCCTCGGGACTTATCCAGATGTCTGTATCCATCAATGCCGGTAAAGTCGCACGGTTGCCCTGCCGACAGACGTTTCAGCATCTGAAAGACGGCAGCCGGGC
Source organism: Candidatus Kuenenia sp. (assembly GCA_043737515.1). GTDB lineage: Bacteria > Planctomycetota > Planctomycetia > Planctomycetales > Planctomycetaceae > SXXK01. The sequence goes on from JAYTAK010001324.1 coordinate 2,541, forward strand.
TGGTCCAGTCTTTGAACATCTCGCCGCAACCCCATGCATCGGCGATCAACTGGAAGATGTGAAAATCCGCGAGTGCCTGACCGGGGGCTTTGGCAACTTTCTTTATCACACCAATGCGGCGTTCGGAGTTGATAAACGTTCCGTCTTTCTCGCCCCAGCCAGCGGCAGGCAACACCAGATGAGCCTGGCGGGCCGTGTCGGTCGAATGATACATATCCTGCACAACAAGGAAGTCAAGGCGATCGAGGATCTCACGAGCCTGTGACTGGTTGACCCAGGAATGAGCGGGATTCGTACAGACAACCCAAAGTCCGCGAATCCTGCCGCGCAGAATGCCTTCCATGATTTCGGGATACGCCCAGCTCGCAGTCGTCGGAATGCGTTCGGCGTCCATGTGCAGGATCTCAGCCACTTTGCTGCGATGTTCAGCATTGGCAAAGTCATGGCCTCCCATGAGATTGGTCGTATTCGAAAAGAGTCGGGACCCCATCGCATTGCACTGGCCGGTAATTGAATTGGCTCCCGTGCCGGGTCTGCCCATGTTTCCTGTCATCAGCGCAAGATTGATGATGGCCTGAGCCGTACGAACTCCCTGATGACTCTGATTGACGCCCATCGTCCACCAGAATGAAACTCGTTTTCCGGCGTGGATCATGTTGACGAATGTGTCGATCGCCGTTGCGGCAAGACCAGTCTCCTGCGCAACAGCATCCGGCGTAAACCCTTCGACAAAGGCGGCGAATTCGTCGAACCCGTTCGTGTGTGCATCAATGTAATCACGATCAATCCAGCCGCGCTGAATGAGTTCCCGGGCGATTCCATAAAGCAATGTCAGATCTGATTTTGGCGACAGCGGCAAGTGCAGTGTCGCCGCCATCGCTGTTTCAGTCCGTCGGGGATCGATCACGATGATGTTGGGACGATGCGGATTTCGCATCACTCGTTCCCACATGATCGGATGTGCCAGACACAAATTGCTGCCGATGAAGACCAGGGTATCCGACTCTTCAAAGTCTGCATACGTATAAGGCGGCGCATCGAAACCGAAGGATTGTTTGTAGGCGACGACCGAGGTGGCCATGCACTGCCGGGTATTGCCGTCACCGTGCATCATCCCCATGCCAAATTTGGTGAGAGCTCCAAGGAACGCCAGTTCTTCTGTCGGCATTTGTCCGGTGCCCAGGAAAGCGACGCTCTCGGCACCATGAATCGCCTGAATGGCTTTCATGCGTGTCGTGAATTCCCGCAGCGCCGTGGGCCAGTCAACCGGCACAAGCTGGCCATTGGCGTTGCGCAGGAGCGGTGTGGTGGCTCGATCAGGAGCCTTGAGTACCGACAGTGCTTCCCAACCTTTCGGACATGCCATTCCAAGATTAACGGGGTAGCTGGTTTGCGGAGTCAGACTCACGGCTTCGCCATTTTTCAGATGAACGTCAAGTCCACATCCCGTGGCGCAGTAACCACAGACCATCGACGTAACCTGATCGGGCGCATGACGGTCAGGAACGTGTCCCAGTCCGAACCCGCCCGGTCGCAGCAAAAGCTCGCGTGTCAGTGGACCGGTTTCCTGATGAAACAAGTCAGCGATGGTCGTCATGGGATTGTCTCCACGTTCATGTCCTCACCGCGCCAGGCATTCGAGGGGCGGCTACGGCGGCAAAGTACAAGTATCGCTCCAGGAGTTCACCGACCAGTAACATGCCGATTGCAAAGCCGGCAAATACCAGGCTGGAAACTCCCTTGTCAGCCGTTTGCGCCAACCAGGGAATCAAGACTCCGCCAACCATCCCGGCCGCGAATCGAGCCAGCGTGACGTTGGCGAGTTCGCCGATATGCAACTGAGCCGAACGCTTGAGTGTCGTCACATGAGGCGTGAACAGATGGCGAAACAACGCGGCCTCAATCAACAGCTTGGCAATTGCAATCAACATCACACCGCGCGTGAGCTGACTTTGTATCTCGCGCCAGGTTGCAGACTGCGCTGAGTTCGAGGCCGTTCCGAAGTTTTCGGCAATCGTGATCGTCATCCAGAATGTCGCCGTTCCCAACAGAGCGGCTGTGAGAACAAATCGCAGGCACGTTCGTTCGACGCTCCAGAATTCGCGGCGCGTCACGACATAGATCATGACCGAGCACATCAGTGCAATTCCACCCGCAATGACAACGCCCCAGCCTGCAAGTCGGGACAGATGTCCCATCCAGCTCGGCAGCAGGTGTCCAAACAACAACAAGCCTGCGTAGGCGGTCGCCGAAACGGCAAAAAGTCCGAACGCAACAATCTCACGACTCAGCCAGGAATGCCTGAGCCCGATGAATGCGCGATAGGCAAATTGTGGTCGCCCCAGATGCAACAGGCTCGACAACAGCGCCAGAAGCCCGACTCCCAGCGCCGTTGCGGCATGAACCGGCAGGAGAGATGACAGCAGCTCCGGCGCGAGTTCCAGCGACCAGATCTGTCCGACAGAGAATGCTCCGACCGAGAGTTGAGTCAGCACCAGCATCACGATCAGCGGCCAGTGCGGATGCTGCGAAGACGTTTGTCGATAATCGGCAGGCAGTGTGTTGCGAGGAAAGACACGTTCCGACTTAAATTGCGTGGTGGGCTGCGTGAAATGCGGATCAGGAGCACCGGGCAGGAATTGTCCCGTTTCGTTGTCCTCAAGCACCTCCGCGATATCGACGACTCGAATCGCAATGGCATGGTGAGGACAAGCCTGAACACAGGCAGGGGCTTCTCCCGCGGCAAGGCGATTCGAGCACATGTCACATTTGCGAACGATCCCTTTCCGGGCGTTGTATTTAGGAACGTCGTATGGACATGCCAGCGTACAGTATTGGCAACCGAAACACTGATCATCCAGATGTTTGACAATCCCCGTGATCGGGTCTTTGACATACGCATCCACCGGGCAGGCGCTCATACACGCAGGTTCGATGCAGTGGTGGCAAGCGGTCGTGACATGCTGCATGAGTGGATTAGCGGACGTACCTCCCACCAGCAATCCCACATCGCGACATGTTTCACCGTCGTCCAGACCGTTCAGCGTATGGCAGGCCGTGACGCAGGCTTTGCAGCCGGAACAACTGTCGAGATCCACTTCGAATGCAAATTG
>JAYTAK010001325.1:0-5648 GCA_043737515.1 Candidatus Kuenenia sp.
CTACGGTTGTCTGGTGATCGGGAGTGTGATGCTGAAATGGAAACAACTGCAGGCGGAAGCCGTCTGGCTGATCGTGCCGCTTGTCAGCTATGCCGTCACTACGGGTTTCGGGCTGTGGAAGTACGGACGCATTCCAAGTTACCACACCTGGGGCGCCAAGTATTCGCAGTGGCTGGTGCTGGCAGGAGCCACGGCGATGCTGCTGGACTGGTCGATGTGGCCCCTGCGCGTCGCCAGTATCGCCGTGACGCTGACGAACATGGAGGCGACCGCGATCAGTTTCGTGCTGCCGACCTGGCGAGCTGACGTGCTGACGCTGTTGCATGTACTTCCCAAGCGACCGAAGTCGGATTGACGACGCTCAGAGCCCGCGCAGAATTAACCTTGTCAGTTTTCCACGGTGAAATCCGAAATCCGAATGTCGAAATCCGAAAGAAATTCGAAGCACGAAATTCAAAATATCCTGATTGGCCAGCGATTATGTGCTTACCCTACCGGATTCTATGTGCGTGATTTATGGGAACGCCATTCGTTTAACGGCGAGCCGCAGGCGCAGGCGGCAGAGAATTTCGCCTACGCCTACGGCTCGCCGTTAAACGATCATTCTCCCACACTCGATTTTTCCTTCAAAACCAATCGGGAGCTGCACATAGAATCCGCTAAAGTCAGTGAATTTGAAAGGGAATGTTTGCTGTTTTCCCACGCTGATTGACAAACATTCCGTGTTGGAAAGGCAAAGCGGCGACAAGTCGCCGCACTCCAAATGCCTGTCGCATGTTTCAAGTCCGGTTCAAGCGTTTGTTGATGACGCAAGAGCCCAGGGACAGGCCACTGCATCAGCGAACTTTCGAACTCATAGGTTTAAGGTATGAGCATGTTGGAGCAGTATTCTGGTGTGATCCGGCTCGCGCGGACGATGATCGCCACATGGCTGATCTTTGCCTATGGGCACACTCGCTGTGCCTCTGCTCAAACGACTGCGACCAATCCGAGTTCCGCCGCCGTCGGAAATAACGACGAGGAAGGGACTGTGGCGAAGACCTCGTTAGAAGACGATGCTGGTCTTCGCCTGATCCGGGAGAATATCTACATATTGCGTCATCAGCGTCACAATCGCGAGGAACAGTGGACCGCAGCAATTCGAACTCTTGTTCGCATCGGCCCACCTGCTGTGCCCGAGCTTATCCGGGAACTTGACCGACCGAACCGGACCTCAACATTGCGTTCGTTGGGATTCACGCTGCGAGCCATTGGTGATCCCCGAGCCGTGCCCGCATTGATTCGCGCGATCCCAGAGACGCTCCAACGACCAGGGAATGGTTGGGGAAGCAGGTTATTCGACGACATACTGCAACAGTTCATGATGTTCAACGACCTTGAGGAAAAAAACGAGCACAAAATAACCTTCAGGCTTGAGTTGGCGGCGGCTGAAATCAATGGCGCCCTGGAGACCCTCACAGGCCATCGTATTTCAATGGATCTCCAGGGACGAGAATGGATTGTTCTGGAAGACGATGAGAAACTTGACGAACAAAGTCGCCAGATCTTTGCCAAATGGCAAGCTGCATGGGCGAAGTGGTGGTCTGAACATTGCCTCGAATTCGTAACGGAAGTTGAATTGGCGGAGGTTGCGGAAGTCAGCGTGACCGATGATCCGGTCGAACGAGCCGGCGTCGCGAAGTTTGGTCTGCGATTTCCAACGGGTCGTGACGTACGCCTGGGCTCGGTCCGGGAAGTTGTACTCGGAAATGATGGACTGATGGACAGCCGATGTTGCCTTGATCTCGATCACCACCGAGTACTTCATGTGCGTGAAGGGATTTCAGAATTTCCATTTACAGATGATGTCTGGCTGACCCACCTGTGGAGTCAGCGTCGTGGCGTAGACTGCTGGTCAGTCGCATGGAGACTGGCGAACTTTGACCTCCACATCTGGCAGATTGAAAACGCCCGTTGGGAATCGTTGGAACAGGAAGTCGTGTCCGGGCTGCCGCTCCAACTGGGGCGAGAGCGTCCTTTCGTACAGCCCATGGATGTCAACAGTCCGGAACTGGATATAGACGTAACAGCCACCGCGACATTCCTGTTCACAACTCGCGAAGGTGGACAGGGAATTCTGCAGATGCTGCCGCACAGTGCAGCCGAACCGACGACGATTCGTTATCGCCTGTGGAACGACGATGGCACTCATCCTGCGGAACTCTCTCAGCCAAAGCCCGTTGAATCCGAAGAATGGACGGAAGAAATGACCGTCACACTCCACGCGCCCGAACCGAATTCCAGATTCGTGGCGCATCTTCCGTCAGCGTCACCTCTTGAAGTCCCGGCAGAAGTCCTGATTGACGGACCGATGTCGGAGGCAGCCGTCCGATGGTATATTGATCATGGATGTGACTTGCGATCCGAAGTTGCCAATGTCACCGACTATGCGGCGAAAGACCCTGATGATCCAAACGCAAAACCTCCCGTATTTCAGGTGCTGGCAGTGAAGGGTCGCCAGATGCGCACCGTGCCGATCAGCGGCGAAGGGTATTCAAAACTGTCCGTGGGCGAGATTCGCGACCTGATGACTCGATGGCCGCGTGAAATGCAGTGGGCGTCCCTGGACGGTAGCCGTGGAAACGGAACGGGATTTCTCAGAGGCAAACCGTTCTTCCATGCATTTCTCACTGAATCAAAGCAGGTCGGCGTACTGACGTATGCCACCACACGAGGCGAGACCAAATCTGTGACGGTCACGTACCGATTGTCACAGGCGAAGTAGGGCAAGTCAGTCTTGCCTGCTGGTCGTGTCATACTGATGAAAGTTGACCCGTGATCAATGAACTCCTGCGGCGACTGGATCGCCGCCTGATGAACAACGAGCCGCGTCCGGAACTGACCGGCGTGCGACGATTTGCGATGGAGTTCTGGTACTTTGGTGTCAAGGAGGCCCGAGCCTGCCTGTTCGTGGGATTGTTCTTTGCCGCCGTCTTCACGATGCCACGAGCCGGTCTGTTCGGCGTACCTCGCTACGACGCTCTGCTGCTGATTGCACTTGCCATTCAGGCCTGGATGGTGATCGCGAAACTGGAGACGCTCGATGAACTCAAAGCGATTTCTCTGTTTCATCTGATCGGGCTGGGGCTGGAGATCTTCAAGACGTCGGGCAGCATTCGTTCGTGGAGTTACCCGGACGAAGGCTGGTTCAAAGTCTTTGGAGTTCCGCTGTTTTCCGGGTTCATGTATGCCGGCGTTGGCAGTTATCTGATTCAGGCGTGGCGACTGCTCGACCTGCGAATCCGACATCATCCGCCGTACTGGATGGCCACGATTGTCGCATTGATGATCTATGCAAACTTCTTCACGCACCATTTTATCCCGGACTACCGCTGGCATATTGCCGCCCTCGCCATGGGGCTCTACGCGCGAGCGATGGTCGTGTTCCGCCCGCTGGACCGGGAGCGCAGGATGCCGTTGTTGCTGTCGTTTGTGCTGACGGGTTTTTTCGTGTGGCTCGCCGAAAACATCAGTACGTTTTTCAGCGTGTGGCAGTATCCTCATCAAGTCGGAGCCTGGGCAGTGGTCCATGTCGGCAAATGGACGTCATGGTCGCTGCTCGTGATCATGACCTTCACGATTGTGGCTCAACTGAAACACATTAAGAAAACCATTTACGTCCCGGAGTAATTGAATCTGTAGGCCGGACCAGGCGGAGCGCCGTTCCGGCAATTGCCAGACCCCTGCCGGAACTGCGCTGCGCTTGGTCCGGCCTACCCCAAAGTCACGCATCGACATCGCAAACTGGCAAATTCAGATTCGTCGGAACGTCCAGATAGACTGCACGCGGTCATGAGTGAGAGAATTGGCGAGCGGCATGCGTCAGCTTGCCGGTACAAAAAAGCGATGTACCGGAGGGCTCACGCCGCTCCGCTCGCCGGACGCATTTCTGGCCGCGCGCAGTATTGAGGGAGGCGGAGGGCATTCAGTTCCACTTCTGTTTCTGGATCATTGACGTATTTCATTCAGCCGCGAGGACAAGGCAACGGCCATGCGACCAGACATTTCTGTTGCTCCAGCGTGCCGCGTTCGCGGTGCCATAAACTGGACCAATTCCATTCTTCCGCATGCTGTACGAGATTGGCACAGTCAATCTCTGCATGAACGCGGCGAAATCCCCAGCATGTTCTGGCCATCAGGCAAAGTGCCAGTGATTTGGCATCACACAATCGCTGCAGATCCGCATGGGAATCTTTTCGAGTGACTCCTCCACAACGTCCTCAAACGCTTCGTAGTCCGACGGGCGACTCAACAATCGCTGTCGGCCCACGCCCCGATTGAGTACATGAAACACCATTCCCCCAGGAGCAACTCGGCTGATTCTCGGCATAGGGCAAGGCATTTTATTTCACACGCCCTCCAACGCCAATACTGGACCTGTCCCCGTTTTTTTCTCTTAACTTTAACGTACTCGAGCCACCCTGAGGTCAGGAAGTTTACTACGAAGCCAGTCTTGATCTTTAGACGTGAAACCAACGCAATCTCTAATTGCCAAATACTGGAGACGTGGACACGAACGCAACCACTTTACGCACTTCTTGGTGATGTCGCCGAAGCGTACACTTACATTGGCGATCGTCGAATTCGTCGCTAATTCGCGCATGTGGATATCACAGAAATTGACTCGACTGAAATCAACACGCGAAATATGGGGAAGATCCCTGAACAAACCCGCTGATTCTGGAATAACATGTCGAGGACCGTCATCGCCGCGAACTCCACCATCAAGTACATAGTCTATTCGCAGACACTCCAAATGCGCGGCAGTTCCACGAACCAATAGCGGTATCGCGATATTAACGTCGGAGAAGTCAGTGTCTTGTGGCACTTCGATCTCCAACCAGTAAATAGGATGTTTCACGATCTTTGCAATAGCATCAAAATCGTCGAATCGGCAAACGAACACCTCGGCCAAGCCACGATCGTTGTATGCTGGCTTGTATTTGTCCCGCCACTGCGATCCATGAAGGAGTTTGAGATTTGCTGATAACTGTCGTTTTTCCGTTAGTTTCATAGCTGGCTCAAAACCCGAGGTCGCCCGAGTGCTCGTTCCATAGGTCATCGTTCTTTCGATATTTCTCGAACTTCTTTGCTCTCTGGTACGAGCTCGTTGACTTGTCGGCTTTGAGCCGAGACATCGCGTACGAATTTTGCTTATTGACCAGGTCACCTTGGCCGCGGACAAATGATTGTCCACGTTTCGTTAATGAGCCACCTTGGCTTGCTAGAGCCTCGGAAATTCCTCGTTGTTCTAGTCCGCGCATCTTGAATTCAATGTTCTTCGTGCCTGACTTTCCGACGACTGCGAAATTGACTTCGAGCTCACTGATTGGGATACCAGTGTCCTTGCTGATGCGATTGAGTGCTGTAGCTTGTCGTCCCGCTGTCCCCTTGCCGACATACACGATCTGATTGTTCACAGTATCGGTCCCCGTGTAGACTCTATTATTATGCACCAACACGCCGTCTTCGCCAACGAAGTAGACGTGTTCGTCGTGAACTTCGAGGTTAAAAACGGGCTGAGGGCCGGGGCGGGGGAGTTTTTGCTGGACGACTTTGACGTCGCCGCTGAGCGTCTGCAGCCGCTCGCCGATCTCAAGTCGCCCGGC
>JAYTAK010001326.1:0-2453 GCA_043737515.1 Candidatus Kuenenia sp.
ACCAGAACCCAAAGACTCAACAGCGGAGATTCGTTTCGCTGGGTCGATCTGCACACACCTGAGGTGATTATGTTTGATTGGAATGAAGATGGACAGCGACCTGGCCGCAGCGACAATTGTAATGACCCCTGCAACTGGCAACAGCCTGCAGATGCCGATCTGACGAAAGACACCGGGATTGCATGGCCATCACTTTCGGGGCGCAACGCCAGCCTGCGCGTATCTCAGGTTCAGGATGGCACGGACAATACAATGCTGATCGCAGAAAATCTGAACGCCGGTTCTGCCGGACTCTTTTCTGATCCGGAACCGAGGAACTGCGGTTTTATTTATCCCGTCGATCGCGCCACAGCATTCGGAAGAAACTTCCCGAATCCTGCGAATCCATCCGGCATCACCGGGCGACCAAATGCGGATAAAAACCTGGGAGAGGGCACACCATTGCCGTCCTCGGAGCATTCAGGCATTGTCAACGTAACAATGGCCAGCGGCGCGGCCCGATCGCTGAGTGACTCCATTGATGTCGCGGTGTACGCGCAACTGATCACACCGAGTGGGTCAGCTCTGAGGACGATTCGAGGTTCGACGTGTGACGGAATCATTACAGGACACGCATTCAGTCCGCAGCCTGTGCTGTCTCAGGATTTCTGAGCCCTGACAGAGTACTAGCCTGCATTGCCCACCGAGTAGGCCGGATCAAGACCGCCGCCCATGCCGGAACAGCGCAAACCTGGGCTTCTCGTCGCGACACCTTGCCATGTGGATCTTGATTTGACTGGCGGTCGCCGCTCCGGCTTTCATTGGGTTTGCTCGGTCCGGCCTACAATCCCGTGCGCAATGCAGGCTAGGCGTCCGGGGTCGGAAATCCGCAACGATCATACCTGCGGTTCCCAGCCAGGTTCGTACTCGCGCTGCCACAGTTTCATGGCACTTTCGTTTTCGAGCACATGACCGTTGGCAGGATTGCAGCGAAGCGAATCGCCGGTGCGGTGAGCGATGTTGCCGAGATGACACAGTAACGTCGATTTGTGGCCTTCTTCGATCTCCGAGTGCAGCCGCTTTGGATCGTTATTGCGGACGGCGTCGATGAAGTTTTCAATATGCGGCGTCAGACCGTCGGTGCCGTCCACCGAGGCCACTTCCTTCGCCTTCTCGTCGAAGATCTTGTATCCCCATTCGCTCAGACGCAGCGTGCCTTTGTCTCCATGAAATGTGGCTCCAAAGCCGGATCCATCGGCTCCATAACGATTGCAGCTCAGACATTCCCAGACGATTTGCTTCTGGCCTTCAAACTCAAACGACACCACATGCGTGTCGGCAGTCTGCTGGTCGTCATCAAAACAGTAGCGACCGCCGGATGACACGACGCGAACCGGATAGTCCACCTGCAGTCCCCAGCGCGAGAGATCGATGGAATGGATGCCGTTGTTGCCGAGTTCTCCGTTGCCGTAATTCCAGACCCAGTGCCAGTTGTAGTGCAGCCGGTTGGAAGTGTACGGCTGGCGCGGGGCTGGTCCCTGCCAGAGTTCATAATCGATATTCGGAGGAACTTCGGCCGGAGTCCCCGTCCCGATCGGACCGCGATTCGCGGCATACCAGCTTCGACTGTAGTAAACGTTACCGATCCGTCCTTCATGCAGCAGCTTCATGGCCTCGATGATCTTTTCACCACTGCGACGCTGATTACCCATCTGCACGCAGCGTTGATTTTTCCGAGCCGCCTCCATGAGCAGTTCGCCTTCTCGTGCGTTATGACTGCACGGTTTTTCGACATAGACATGTTTGCCGGCGGTGCAAGCCAGAATGCTCGCGGGCGCGTGCCAGTGATTTGGAGCTGCGCAGACCATGACGTCAAGGTCCGGCTCGTCGAGCATTTTGCGAAAATCGCCGACGGTTTTGACTTCGTAATCGACCGTCTTCGCGAATGATTCATGGAACACCGCGAGCCGCTGACTGTCGATGTCGCACAAATAACGCACTTCGACACCGGGAACCGCCGCGAATTGCTGAGCCAAAGCCGACCCCCGACCGACTCCCATAATACCAACGATGACTTTGTCGTCTGCCGTCCCGACAGCACCCCGTGCTGAGCGTGTGATTGCCGCGACGCTGGCTGAGGCCACTGCGGACGTCGTCAAAAACCTGCGACGCGGCGCAGAGGGGCTGAAAGAGGCGGAACGATTCATGGCGAGCCCTTTTTTTCGGGTGGAGGCGGGTGAGATCGACAAAGTTAGACGCTCTATGCCATGAAAGCAACTGTGGCGTTGACCTTGAGGCGTGCTTCGCCGGCAACCGAATCGACGCCCCGGCGGGAGCTTGCCTCCGTCGAGCGAGGATCATCACCAGCCATCACCGGGAATCGGCACCTGGCCACCATTGCGGCTCGTCCGCATGGAGCCGTGATTCCATTGATCAGCGCCCTACGGAGGCAAGCTCCGCAGTGGCGAAAACGC
>JAYTAK010001327.1:0-5641 GCA_043737515.1 Candidatus Kuenenia sp.
TAGCGTGAGTTCCTGGCGAAAGTGGAGGCTTGTTTCATCCGCCACATTACCCAGTGGACTCACGCTTTTACTGTCAATTCGTCCGCCAAGTCCAGTAAAGAGTTCTTTTGAACAGATCGAGCTGAGCCCCTTCCGCCTTCGCATCGCCCCCGTATTTGCGAGGGCGATGTGAAGGCGAAGGCGGATGGGGCGGCCCCTTTTGTCGAGCCCGAGCTGAGCTCAACTCAATGCGTCCAAAACGACCGCGCAATGACTGCGCAACTCTTCTTGGGTTGCGGGCGAAGCCCGCGCCAAGTCTTCCACTGCTTTGGCCGGTACGCAGTCATGAAAATCGACTGCATTCGATAGTACTCAACCTGCGGTATCGGATCGAACTTGTGGCTGTGGCACCGCGCGCATTGCAGCGTCAGCCCCATTGTTGAGGAGGCGACAATCTGCAGCGTGTCATTGATCGTCGGATAGAAATACTGGGCGTCGGCGTTCTTGATCGTCGAGAAATCCGGGCGACTGGAATCGGGAGCACATCGCAGATAGCCGGTGGCCGTGATCGCTTCAACGACCTCGTCTGGCAATCGGTCCAGCGACTCATACGCAGTCCAGTAGTCCGTGAGTTCATCACCGGCAATCTGTTCCTGCAAGAATCGATCGTAGGGCTTATCGCTGTTGAATGCCCTGATCACATAGTCGCGATAACGGAACGCCGTCGGCAACGGCCGATCCTCCGACAACACGCCAGCCGAGTCTGCATATCCCGCGACATCCAGCCAGTGTCGAGCCCAGCGTTCACCGTAATGCGGACTCGCCAGGAGCCGATCAATCATCCGCTCATAGGGCTGCTCATCCGGTTCGGCCAGAAACGCACGCACTTCGTCCGGAGTCGGTGGCAGTCCGATCAAATCAAACGACGCGCGACGCAGCAACACTTCTCGACTTGCATCTGGCGACAGACTCAATCCCTTCGCTTCCAGCGCTGCGAGCACAAACGAGTCGATCGGGTTCCGCACGCGATCCGAATTCTGAACCGGCGGCACGGGCGGACGAACAGGAGGTCGAAACGCCAAGTGTTCGCTGGCTGACTGACCGGACTCAGACGTGAGTTCGCTGGCATCATCATCCGACTCATTGGTCGAAGCCGCGCCGTCATTGATCCAGGTGCGAATCACACCTTTTTCTTCCGCCGACAGCGGCGGACCGCCTTTGGGCATTTCGTTGGAAGCCAGCTTCTCCCAGAACAAGCTCGACTCCGCCGCCGCGATCCGCATGGCAGGCCCCGATTTTCCGCCACGCAGGATCTCGCGACGCGTCGTGAGCAGGAGTTCCCCGGCTGGCTCAGCCCCCGCGTGACATTTCAGACAGCGGGCTTTCAGGATGGGAAGGACGTGAACTTCGAAAGTGACTTTCGGTTTTTCTTTGCCGGCATCATCGGCCGCCGAGGAGGCACAGGACATCGCCGCAAGCAACACTGCAGACGAGGCCGCAAGCATCGCGAACCTGGCAACAGGAGTCGATCGGTCAGTCATCGTTGTGATATTCATGTCGTCGCCATAATAAGCACCTCGGCATAAGTAGTTTGGCATCATATCGTTTAACCGCGTGGGCAACGCCCCGCGATTGGCAGCGAAGCGCGGCCCGATGGGCACGCGGTTAAACAATTGTGGCGGGAATTGACTACTCAACGCAAGCGGTTACTGAGGATCGAGAAGCTGGATCACATGTCGGACCTGAAATGGCCGCTGCACAAGGCCGCTCTTATGGGCCGAATTCCACTGCATCATGCACACATGATTGCTGGTCGCCAGGATCACAGGATCTCCTGCCGCGTCGGTGAGGAACGCAGACTTGCGAGCCAGAATCTCCTGCGCATTGTCCGGCTTTTGAAGGTTGTAGACGCCGCCGGAACCACAGCAGTCCCGGGCGAGTGGAGCGAGTTCCCAGCGGTAGCCGGTTGCGTCGAGCACGGACTTGGGGATGCCCGCGACTTTCTGACCGTGAATCAGATGACAGGGAAGATCGACGTAAACTCGCGTCCCATCCGCCGCACGCTTTCGCTTCACCAAAGTCTGCTCGCCGAGAAAATCGAGCACATCGCGGACGGGCACTTCGTCGCTCAACGCTTTGCCGAGCGCCAATCCGCAGCCGGACGAATTGCAGACCACCGCATCGACGCTCAGCGACCGAAATGCACGTCGGTTGTGGTCGCGCAGCTCGTCGATGCCATCCAGGCCGAGATGTTCCTGCATCGCACCGCAACAACCCTGATCAGGCGGAACGAAAACCTGCACGTTGTTTTCGATGAGCACGCGGACCGTCGCAAAATTGATTTCCCGGAACACAGCTTCCATCAGACAGCCGGTCAGCAGGGCGACGCGCGGACCGGTCGGGCGATGTTGATCCATCAGTTGCTTCGCATAACTGGCCGTCGATTGCAAAGCCGCCGGACGTCCGGAGAACAAAAACGGGTGCGGCAACACGCCCCAGCGACGCAGCATCCGCGCCGGGAGCATCGTCAGATTGAACAACCACGGTCGTGCCGCCAGTGCCGCCGCAACGCGCAGCTTGAGTGGGTTGTTGGTTCGCCCGGAGACCACATGCATGTGCCGCGTCTGTTCGAGGATTTCACCGTAGGGAACATTCGCGGGACACGCGGTCTCACAGGCCAGGCAGCCGACGCACTCTTTCGTGTATTCGATGGTCCATGGATCCGGCGCGAGCCGTCCTTCCGCTTCTTCACGCCACAGCCGCAGCCGTCCGCGCGGTGAGTTGTTTTCGTCACCGGACAACATATAGGTCGGGCAGACTTCGAGGCACAAACCGCAGTGGACGCAACTGGTCAGCAGGTCGCGATCGCCAGATGGCGATGCGCATGCATGGGATGGGGATGCGGGCGTTTCGGACGAGGTCATTGCGCAGCAAATTCCTTTTCCAGTTGCTGGAACCATGGTAGTTCGACACCTGCAGGTGCAACGGCCGGGAGATGTCGTGATTTCCAGTCGCCGCCGACGGCATGGATTTCTTTTGAACAGCGTTCGATGATGCGGGTGACTTTCCACTGCGTTTCCGTAGCCGAAGTCGTCAGACTTCGGTCGGAACTCTGACGAGTTCCGCTACTTCCCGGACTCGTCGTGGAACTGTTCCTCAGATACCCATGCACGACGCCGTTGTAGCACAGAGCAATGCATGTGACATCGTTCTCAAGCGCGATCCTGCGGGCCAATCGAATCGCCTGATCCGTCGTGGTCTTCAGCACGAAGTCCGGGCAGCCATCGGCCGGAATCGAAACGACTGATTCAGAATGGAGAGCAAGTCCATGTGTCGCAGCAAACGCCGACAAGTGCTGTTCGTAAACTCCGGATTCGTACGCCGGACAATTCAATGCAATCCGCAACCGGCATGATTCCTCGCTGCCCGCAACCAACACGTCCACCGAATCAAACCAGTGGATCCAGCAGGTCGCCAGCATCGCGGCGGCGGCTTGAGAGACAGAATCCGAGTTGCCAGTCAGCCAGAAGAGATGCGTCGTCCCGCAGTCAGGCCGCAGTCGCAGCACAAAATCGACGGGCTCGCCGAACGCACCAGAAGAATTGAGAAGGAACCGCAACAGATCATAGCCGGTTGTGGATTTTACGACGCGCTCACCAATGCGAACGATGCGTCCATTGGGCAGTCGCCAGTTCATCCCCGTGATGTTGTCGCAATACGGGCCGAAACGCGATGACGCCGGAGTAAAGCCACTCGACGCCACCTGCTCACACAGCGGCTTCTGTTCATCCAGAATCAACGGAAACCGCAGCCCGTGAGCAGCCGCCTTTGAACGCAGTTCTGCGGTCATCATCGTCGCCGCACAGCACATCACGCCATCAACAGAATCAATGAACGGCTCAAACGTTTGCGGGACTCTCAGCGTGTCCTGCCCCACCGTGGGATAAGCTTCCAGCTTGTCACCTTCCACCGTCGTTCGGCACGTTTTGTTCCCCGTGTCTCCGACGCGGGATTCTGAGGCTTCCAGCTTGTCACCTGCCACTCCGTTACCGCCCTGCGCGCCCGGGCCACTGCCAAACCGCCGTGTTGCAAACACCTTCAGCGGATTCAACTGATGCTGCGGATTGAAAACGCCCGGCACGGCCAACTGCAATCGCAACGTGTCCTCACCGAAGAACAACGGCATATACGCCGTCTTGTCGTTTCCGATTCCATGTTCGCCCGACAGCGTGCCACCCACCTCAATCACGCGCTGCATCAGGCGCTTGCTGATCGCTTCCACTTTTTCAAGCTCTCCAGGCTTGTTCGAATCAAACAGAAAATTGGGATGCAGATTGCCGTCGCCCGCATGGAAGACATTGACCGCGCGCAGTCCTGCGGCATCAGCTTCGTCATACACCAGTTGCAGGACTTCGGCGAGAGCGCGCTTGGGAATCACCGCGTCCTGAACCAGGAAGTCGGGACTGAGCTGCCCCATCAGGCCACCGGCGACTTTGCGAGCCTTCCACAGTCGATTCCGCTGCGTCTCATCGTCACTGTATTCAACACTCGACGCGCCGGCAGCGTTGAGCAAATCCGCGACGGCCTGCACACGGGCCTCGAGAAGCACCGCCGGACCATCGATCTCCGTGACCAGCAGAAAGGCATCCTTCGGCAGTCCGACCGCCATCGGACTGTTTTCCACCATCGCCACGCAGCGCGGATCCATCAATTCGATGGCGACGGGAAACGAGGCATGCGCGGCCAGGGCATGGATCGCGCGTTCGGCTGACTGAAGATCGGCAAACGTGGCGCGGTACGTCCATGCTTTCTCCGGGCGCGGCAGCAGTCGCAGCCAGAACCGCGTGAACGCGCCGAGCGTTCCTTCCGAACCGACCATCAGACGTTTCCAGTCCTCGCGCCACGCACCTCGACCTCCGGCTGGTCCGCCGAAGCGATGCACGCTGCCGTCGAGCAGCACCACTTCGATGCCGAGCACATAGTTGCTGGTCACGCCGTACCGAAAGCAATGAGCGCCCCCGGCGTTCATCGCCACATTGCCGCCCAGCGTGCAAACAGGACCGCTGGACGGATCGGGCGGATAGAACAGACCGTACGGCACCAGTGCCGCGTCAAGCTGATTGAGTGTCACGCTGCATTCGACTTCGCACCAGTAGCCTGCGGCACAGATTTCGCGAACTTTGCGCAGCGACGACGTATGCACCACGACACCGCCCTGTGCCGCAACCGGACCGCCCGACAGCGAAGTTCCCGCGCCGCGTATCGTCACTGGGACGTTGAGCCTCCGCGAGTCCCGCAGCAGCGCGACCAGTTCGTCAGCATCCGCCGGAATCACCACCGCGTCCGGGCGAAACGTCTTATAGCCTAGCCCGTCCGCGTCATAGCCAGCGAGCTGCGCAGGTGCCGTCAGGACTCGTCCCCGACGAATCGACTGCTTCAGCCGCGAACCCAGATTCGAAACATTCATTGCGCAGATCTCCATGACTACAGAGAATGCAGGGTGGGACCCGCGGCTGGTATGCCGCGCCGGCCCACCAATTCTCAATTTCTCATTCACCGTGATTTATGTCGCAGACAACCAAACGGCGTGAATGAGAAAGTCCGTCACCCAAACGGTGACGAACGCGACGAGGATCGTAATGAGCAGACTTTTGATATTCAT